>NZ_CAWUDE010000010.1:0-212660 GCF_963920895.1 Anabaena sp. CCY 9613 | reverse complement strand
CCGACTTTTTGCAAAAATGAGCGTAGCGAAATTTTTGTAGTCGGGAGAGTGTCAACTGCTTGAGGATTACCTAAAATAGCTACACCTGGACTTTGCAAATCTGGATGAATTAGAGGATTTAGAGGTTTAGACTTAGACCCAAAATTGACATTACCAAAAGTATTTTGAGCAAATTCCTTGAGTTGTGACGCTGTTAAATGTTGTTTTCGCATCACAATTACGCCATGTTCCCACAGTGATTTTTTAAGTTCAGATATCTGCTTAATTGTCAATTGCATCAGCTTTTCATTAGGTAGTATTTCTCTACCTAGTCTGGTGTTTTGCTGCACTGTTTGATATTGCATTGTGAGAATCCTTTAAAGGTTAAAAGTGAGTATATGAATATTGAAAATGAGTTTTCAATTTTTCTAATCCTACTGCTATCAGCACAAACACCAGAGATAAACACACAGATATATTACTAACAGTTGTGTCTGTAATTATTGCCAAAGCTGCCAGTGCGATCGCTACACTTATACAAACTTGTTTAAGTTGACTAATTAACCGATATGCTCGATTACAGGAACTACAAATTAATGTGTGTTGTAAAAATCTATTTGAGTCTGTTATTGAATGATGGTCGAAATCTTTAGAAGTAAAATAACCTTGATAATATGGTAAAGAATCACCAAACTTATCTAACCATTTACGATAACTAATTACCAATAAATCTGATGTTTTCAGTGGTAAATAGACTTGGTTTAGATTTTGTTGCGATCGCGCAATTTCTGCTTGTTGTCCTACTATTTGCGGTAAATCTTGTTCTAAAACTTTATTTTGGCGAAAATGTTCTAACCAACGCGGTTTCAACTTCATCTCTAAAGTCCGAAAATTGCGATATCTACGCAACAACAGACGGCATCTTCCCTTACCCAAAGGAATTGAATATAAAGCTATCCCCGCATACCAACCAGGCTTAAAGTTTAATCGATAATGCACCAAATTAGGGGCGATAAAATCCAGATTTTGCCAAACGCCATGAGGATTATTAGCAGGACGCATCTGACCTCGAAACCCTTTAACAGAAAAATCGCTCACTTCCATTGCTAAAGGTTGGGCATGTTTGCGATTACCTTCTGTACCATCATGGCTAATATAAACATGAGCCGGATCAACAAAATTTTCTATTAAATAAGCTTGGTCATAAGGCAAATCTCTTATATAGTCAGTGTAGACAAATTCTGGTTGATCTAAATCAGCAATAGTGGGAATTAAATCAGCCATTGCAGTTTGACAATCCCCTGGCCACATCCAAATCAAACCTTGACGTTCTATCACCGGAAAAGATTGCACACAGGCATTCACAGGGATACTAGCATCTGTTGGTAACTGGGGAATATGCAGACATTGACCATCAATACCAAACTGCCAACCATGATAAGAACATTCAATGTTGCCATCAATAATTTGTCCATCAGAAAGTTTAGCAGCACGATGAGGACACCTGTCAGTTAAACAAACAAATATTCCCTCTTGATTTCTAAACAAAACAAAAGGTTCATCATATAAAGAAAAGCCATAAGGGCGATTTTGCGGTAAATCTTGCACAAAGCAAATAGGATACCAACATTGTCGCCAATTAAATTCCTGCTGTTCCTCACACACTTCCAGAGTCTCTGGAGTCTGAGCTTCTAACGTCATAGTATTATTAGGGTGCCGCCACCCTAATACTGTCGAACTGTCATAGCTCAATCCATCTTCCCAACAGTAGATGCCATCCCATTTTCATACACCCTCAAAGACAGATGCACAGTTATTATTCAGTTCACTTCCCCCTGCTCCCTGCTCCCCTGCTTCTTTTTCCCCCCAACGATGCCATTGACGAAAATTATCTTTCTCACTCACTGCTAAACCAATCTGATGCTGTGACGATAATTCATCATGGCCTCCTTCATTTGCACCGATATAATACATGCGGAAACTGCCATCTTCCATTGGTACTACACAAGGTGTACCTACTGCCCTAGCATCCCAACGACTAGAGTTTTTAGGTGCATGACAAAAGACGGGATTTGAATCTTTTTGCCAATGTATACCATCGTCAGAAACGGCTACACCAATGGAATGATAACCGCTATTATTGACACCTTCGTAAAACATTAAGTACTCTCCATTGATTTTCAGGACATGACGAGTACCAATGCCTTTCTCATCAAAACTGCCAGAATCACCCGTCCCTAAAATTTGACCAACTTTTTCCCAACGCAAACCATCGGTTGATGTTGCTAAACCAACTAAAAAACCTTTTTCTGGGTTCAGGGTGTGGTAATACATCTTCCAAGTGCCATCATCATCACGCAACACTTGAGGCCAAGCGCAGAACAGGGCATCAAATTCACCTTCTTTACCTACATCTAGAAGCGCCCCCTGATAGGTACTTTCCAGACGTACCCAATTAATACCATCACGGGAAATAGCACAGCCAGGGCGCATTTGTAATCCTTTAGCTTGAAACTTGCCTATGTTAACGACCGTGTGGTCGCCGCCGAAGTACCACATCCAATAAAGATGATCGATAAATTGGACATTGCTGACACCAACATGGGCTGAGTCAAACCGATGTAAATCTGGGTGAGGTTCTAAGACAGAACCCATAGTCAGTGGCCCTTTAACTCGTTCCCAATGAATACCGTCAAAAGATGTTGCTAAACCACAGCGACCGGTGGGTAAATTAATTTTTCGGTCAAACGAAGCATCTCGGCCGTAGTACCACATCTTCCAAGTACCATCGGGACAGTGCATGACCTGTGGTGCAGAAACTCGTTCGGAGTCCCACCATCCTGACGGGCCTGGTGCTAATACTAGACCGGGTTGATTTATTTGGGTTGCGTAATTCATAAGATTAATTTGTTTCGCGCAAAGGCGCAAAGGCGCTAAGAAAAGAAAGGTAATTTAGGAATGGCTGGTTACGGAAGGTTGGTAACTATACAGCCATTCTTCAAATTCAGCATCACTGAGTTGGGCTTGTTGCATCATTTTGCTAAGGTAAGTCTCGCTATCGGCTTGATAAGCACCTTTGGCTTGGACTGCGTTACGAATTTGGATGACTTGTGTCCGGGGTTTACGACTATTTTCATAGTCAGTTAAAGCTGTTTCTATATTGGAGGTATGACGCAGACATTGAGAAAGTTCCCATGCATCTTCAAAGGCTGTATTTGCACCTTGACCTAGTAATGGCACCATTGGATGGGCTGCATCACCTAAAAGTGTGACTCTGCCTTGACTCCAATTTTCCAGAGGAGGTCTGTCACATATGGGGCGCTCTACAATGTCTTCAGGGTTTGTTACTTGCAATATTTCTGGTACTGGTTCTGCCCAACCTGCAAACTTTTCTTGAAGGCGAGATTTGACAGCAGTAGCACTTGGGGAAATATTTCCTTCTGGACAGAGGGTAGCTGCACTCCAAAATACATAGCCGCTACCTAAGTCGAAGAACCCAAAAATCTTACCATCTGGTGCTGTCATGGACATGACTTCGTTAGCAAGTAACTTTTCGTGACTGTATTTGAGGACAGCCCGCCAAGACATGCGGCCAGCATAACAAGGTTCGCCGTCACCAATCAAGGTTTGTCTGACTGCGGAGTTTAAACCGTCAGCGCCTATGAGTAAATCTGCTTTTACTGTGGTGTCGTTATCAAAATATACTTTCACGCCTTCGTTATTTTGCTGAAAACCAATGCAGCGATGATCAAGGTGAATTGTCTCGGCTGGTAGTTGGGAGGCGAGGATATCTTGCAGCTGTGACCAGCGAATCTGTAACATCGGTTGCCCATATTTCTCTTGCAGTGTTACTAATTTCTGACCAATCAATTCGCCTGTGCTTTTGTGCAAGTTGAGTTTGTGAGTTTGGCTACCCGCAGATTTTAGCGTCTGGGTAATACCAGGGGATATGGCTTCTAAACTATTGAGTCCGTTGGGTAAAAGACTTAAGCCTGCACCTACTGGACGCAAATAATGTGCTTTTTCATAAACTTGAGCATTTATATCTAAATTGCGGAGGGCGATCGCAACTACTAAACCACCAATTCCTGCACCAATAATTACTATTTTTTGTTCCCTATTTACATTCATAAAATAATCAGCCATTTTGATTTTTCTTTTTCATTTTCAATATCCAACCTTGATAAGTTCGCAAAATTTCGGAATAAGGAAGCGTGGTTTCAAATATCATGTCAATTAATGAATGTGGGAAGATATTAGGTAGAAATCGATGCTTAATTTTGGCAAGATATTCTCTCAAAATAAATTCAAAAAATAATCCAGTAGATGAAGGAAAAGCATAGTCTCCCAGTTCTACTAAAGCGTAACCATCTGGTTGACGACGCAGGGTAAATTGCTGAAGCGCTGCTGCTAAGTTATCTGCATATTCATTTAAAATATGAGCAAATACCATGACATCTTCTAATGCTGCATTACAACCTTGACCAATAGAAGAAGATACAGCATGAGCAGCATCTCCTATAATTAGCACACTATCACCATGATGATAATCACTACAACGAACTGTTAAAATTTTGGCAATTGGTCTAGCTAGGAAATCTTTTGCTGCTGCTTCTGTCATCATTTCACCAATTTCCGGGAAATTCTCGCGGAAGAAATTGAGTACTTCTTGTGGGCTAGAAAGACCAACAATCTGATTTTTTTCGCGGGGAAAATTGATAGCACCGCTCATCGTTCCATCGGCTTGAAACAAAGCTACCATGAGTGTTCCATCGTTGAGTCTCCAAGTATGAATATTGTCTTTTTGGAGGTGATTACTGGAGTTAACTTGCTCATCTAAAAAAATTGATTTGTAGTCAGTGGGATAATACTTCTGTTCACATTCAAAATTTTCAATTTCTAGAAAACCTGATCTAACTACAGAATTGGCTCCATCTGCTCCAACTAATAAGTCATAATCAACAGTGAAATCTGGCTGGTTTTCAATGGCAATATTTTTAAAACTAACTGTCTTATTATCAAAACTAACGGATTGGCATTGACAATCGAAGTAAATGTTTAATCGACTTTTATCATATTTTTGTGCTAATGTTTCTAGTAATACAATGACTAAATTAGTCCGGTCAAGAGTAACTAAAGGTTTTTCTCTGGGTGTAATTCTCGATTTACCATTTTTCTGATGAAAAACTGTTCCTGTCATCTCCACACTTACGGCTTTGACTGCTGCTTCTAAACCTTCAATTTGCCTCAAAGCACTCATACCCCTTTCATTGAGAGAAATCGGGAAGGTTCGAGATTTAGAGAATGAGATAATTCTCGGATCGCTGCGCCGCTCGTAAATATTTATGTGGTATTTTTCTCCCCGCTGTAATAAATAGTGAGCGAGTAAAAGTCCGCTGGGCCCAGCGCCAACAATCACTACTTTTCTGGACATAATTTTAATATCTAATACTTACTTTGATTATTAATGCAGTGAATTTAATCTTTCATGAATCTTCCGAGGGATGTTGACAATATCTAGAGATATCCAGCAGCAGGCGATCACGTAAAACGCACGCTCCGCGATCGCGTAAAACTCATGCTTGGCGATATCCTTTAGTTGATATCCTCCACATTCGCAGCACAAACTACGTTAAAATTCAAGTAGAACAAGCATTTCCCGTGCAAAAACACCCCATGCTGGAGACTCTGCAAACCCAATTGTACCAACTAGAACAATTTGCTAACACTGTTGTTTCTTACCAACTAACACACCTCAGCTTGCTAAGTGTAGGCATTATTTTTGCAGCTGGTTTACTCACCAGCCTCACCCCTTGTATGCTTTCAATGCTGCCCATTACCATTGGTTATATTGGGGGTTATGAAGCGAAAGGCCGCCTACAAGCAGCAGCCCAATCTACATGGTTTGCGTTAGGATTGGCAACTACCCTAGCTGGATTAGGGATTATAGCGGCTTTTGTTGGCAAGGTTTATGGTCAAGTGGGTATCGGCTTGCCAATTATTGTGAGTATTATTGCTATTCTCATGGGGTTAAACTTATTAGAAGCATTACCCCTACAATTTCCCTCTTTGGGTGAAACAAATTGGATTTCCCCAAATTTACCGCCAGGAGTGCGTTCTTATTCCCTGGGGCTAACTTTCGGCTTAGTAGCATCTCCTTGTAGCACCCCCGTTTTAGCCAGCTTACTGGGTTGGGTTGCCAGTACACAAGATTTAATTCTCGGTGCTGTTTTGTTACTATCCTATACAGCAGGTTATGTAGCACCATTAATTTTGGCTGGTACTTTCACTGCTTCCATTAAAAAACTGCTGGAGTTGCGGCGCTGGTCTGGTTGGATTAATCCAGTCAGTGGTGTGCTATTGGTAGGATTTGGTGTATTTTCTTTAATTTCTCGCTTTCCCTTGGGTAGTTTTTAAGCCATGACTGTAGACAATTCAGCCTCCACAGAATTAAGTTGGTGGTTAGTACCTGGGCGATTCTTACGCAGGGAGTTTTTGCCTGTACTGACTAATTTACGCCTAGCGATCGCCTTACTCTTACTCATTGCTCTTTTTAGTATCAGTGGGACTGTAATTGAGCAAGGTCAGTCACCCGCATTCTATCAGTCTAACTACCCTGAACATCCAGCTTTATTTGGTTTTTTGACTTGGAAGGTTATTCAGGTAGTGGGTTTAGACCATGTATACCGTACTTGGTGGTTTCTTGGCTTACTGATTTTATTTGGTACTAGTCTCACAGCTTGTACTTTCACCCGCCAGTTACCAGCCTTAAAAACCGCCCGTCGCTGGAAATATTACGAAGAACCCCGACAATTCCAAAAGTTAGCTTTGAGTGCGGAATTAGATACTGGTTCCCTCAATTCCCTCAACGAAATTTTACAGAATCGCCGTTATAAAATTTTTCAAGAAAAAGACAATATTCTCTACGCCCGTAAAGGAATAGTTGGACGCATCGGCCCCATTATTGTGCATGTGGGGATTGTGACTATCCTTTTGGGGGGAATTTTGGGGGCGATGACAGGCTTTATGGCTCAAGAAATGATCATCAGTGGTGATACATTTCAGGTAAAAAATATTATAGATGCTGGCCCTTGGGCAAATCCCCAAGATTTAAAAAATTGGTCTGTGCGAGTTAATCGTTTTTGGATTGATTACACCCCATCTGGCGGGATTGACCAATTTTATTCCGATATGTCTGTATTGAATAACCAGGGAGAAGAAGTTGACCATCAGAAAATTTTCGTCAACCAACCCCTGCGTTATCATGGCGTTACTTTTTATCAAACTGATTGGGGAATCTCAGCTGTTCGCATCCAATTTAATAACAGCCCGATTTTTCAGTTACCGATGGCTTCATTAGACACCAATGGCCGAGGACGCATCTGGGGAAGTTGGATTCCCACTAAACCAGATTTGAGTGAAGGTGTTTCGGTGATCGCCAAAGACTTGCAAGGTATGGTATTAATTTATGATTCCACCGGCAAATTAGTAGATACCGTACGCACAGGAATGTCAGCCAAAATCAATGGCGTGAACCTGAAAATTGTCGATGTGGTGGGTAGTACTGGCTTACAAATTAAATCTGATCCTGGTATCCCGATGGTTTACACAGGATTCGCATTACTCATGTTAGGCGCAACCATGAGTTATTTCTCTCATTCACAAATTTGGGCATTACAAAAAGGCGATCGCTTGTATGTTGGAGGTAAGACTAATCGCGCCCAAGTCGCTTTTGAACAAGAGGTTTTGCAGATTTTGGATGGTTTGAGTTCTCAGCCTCAAGTTGAAATGCCTAGAGGTGCTGAGTCTTAGCCTACCTCTGGGCGTGACTTGGGGTTTAAATCTATTTTTGGTGACGCACTTCCACCACCGTATGCACATTCCCACGAGGAGTAAAATCTGCCTTAACTGTCACCTCTAAAGGGTCACAAGCAGCCACAAAATCATCCAAAATTTGATTAGCAGATTCTTCGTGGGAAATATAGCGATCGCGGTAACTATTAATATACAGCTTCAAAGCTTTTAACTCCACCACTCGCTCATCAGGCACATAAGTAATATAAATTGTCGCAAAATCCGGATAACCAGAAAACGGACACTTACAAGTAAATTCCGGCAAAGTAATATTCACATCATATCGCCTACCCACACGTGGATTAGGAAACGTAATTAATTTACCTTCCGCAATTTCGCGTTCGCCATATTTCATTTCTGGCTGGGGCTGGGATACAATCTCAGGTGAAGAATTGCTCATAATTTATTTAGATATATAGCTTTGGGTAGTAATTGTTAGCTTTTGGAATACTGTTAACCAAGCTCTTCCCAATCAGGACAACTTTCATCATCCCATCCATGAGGATGCATAGCACAGACTAATAAATTACCACCATAAACTTGACCGTGGTAATTATGACAACCTATGCAAGCAGGATTCTTTTCTGATGTCGGTTCTACCCCATAAGGAAAACCTGGATCTCCATCTCCAACCACATCTTCCAGTTCCCAATAAACTTCTAAAATCGGGTCAGTGAGATCCTGTAAATACTGGTCAACTTCAGTAGCGATGGAAGTTTGTACTTGTTCGGTAAATTCTTCCGTCAATTCAAAAAAGACATCCACCATTTCACTCATTCCTAGGAAGAAGCGTTCTACTTCGTCAGCTACTGTTTCTACGATTTCTGCTAAATCTTTTTGCCATTGTTCCATAAACTTGACGCCCTTACCAGCTATAAACAGGACGCTTAGTGCTACTGAGCTTGCAGCACTAGATTACACCCTAGGCATTGTATGTTATCAACTTTCTGCATATAACACCATGCCAAATTGCCGCCTATTACTAATCATCAAGATAAAAATTAACTGCTGACTAATCTTGTTGCAATTTTTTTAACTCTTCTTGCAGTTTTAGCACTTGTTGGCGCAGGTTATCAACATTTTCTGTTGCTGGCCCTTTTGGCTCTTTAACTGTTGTCTCTTCGTCTTCTTCTAAAATTTCGATGCGACGGGGTTCAGACGTTGGTGGTTTTTCCGTTGTTTCTGTAGATGTCGGCGCCTGTTGAGCTTGCTTCATCATATCTTCTACAAAACGGCGGGCTTCATCTGTATTCATTTCGCCCTTGGCCACCATCTCATCCGCCAGTTTTTGGACTTGCGATCGCAGTTCGGCTAACTTCCCCCCTGCTTTCTCACCCGCGTAAGAAGCCAACCCGACACCGAGGTAAAAAGCTTTTTGAACAATATCTCCAAAACCAGGCATTGCTGCTGAACGCTCCTACAAAATAGGGCGACCCGGAGACTACGCCTACCATAAGCATCCCGTATTGCTGCTACCTTCCGGTTCTGACAAGATTTGGGCGTTAAAGTCGCATAGATCCAGGTCTGATATCAGCATAACACTAAAAGTCCGTAAGTGTGTGTTACTCGACAACAATTTTCCATTCGTAAAGCTGATAACTCACACAGCCGTTTTGCACCAATGGATCAAGAGCCACAATTGCTTCTGCCTCATCCCTCGAAGCCGCCTCAAACAGCAACATTCCTCCTTTGTCTTCTGCCCAATAGCCTGTTCGGGCTTTGTATCCTTTGGCAATCAAATCCTCAACGTAGGCTTTATGGGCGGGTACGTATTGGTCAAAAATAGGTTTATCGACTTTACCTGCTTCAATTTTGACGAACCAAGGCATTTAGTTGCTACCTCTCGATTTTTCTGTATCATCACCTAAACTAGGGACTGCCAATGAATAAATTATCCAATTTACGCAAATAATATTTGTTGTCTTCCCCCTGCTCCCCTTCTCCTACATCTTAGGTGGCAACTTTCTCCTCCAGTGGTTTAAAAGTCTTTTTACTAGCACCGCAGATGGGACATTGCCAATCATCGGGAATGTCTGCAAAAGCTGTACCAGGAGCAATTCCCGAATCAGGATCACCAGTTACGGGGTCGTAAATCATGCTGCATTGTCGGCAAATCCATTTTTGAGTTTTGGGATCTGTATCTACAACCTTAGTTACGGGTTGTCCTCCGTTTAGGACTTCCAAAGCTTCAGCGTAGCGGTCAGCATGGTAATGTTCCACAAACTTGAGTAAACCAAAATTATGGGCAGCTGCGCGAAATGTGTCGGCGTGATCAGTAGATTCTTTGGCTTGCTTGAGAAATTCTGCTACAGCGGCATCATTGTGATCGCGTTGGGCTGAGGCGGCAAAATCAGGATACATTGTAGTATATTCGTAAGTCTCGCCTTCAATGGCTAAAGATAAACAGCGTGACATAATTTCTTGCTTTTGTGCTGCCGTTAAAGCATTGGCATCTTTTACCACAAGTTCTGGATGCAACAAAACAAAATGTGCAAAGGCGTGTTCTGTTTCCTGTTGTGCGGTTTCTTGAAAAAGTTTTGCCAAGTCTTTATATCCAAGTTTGCGCGCGACTTCAGCAAAAAATAGATACTTGCGGTTGGCCATCGATTCACCGCCAAAGGCAGCTTCTAAATTTTGCAAAGTAGTAACATTTGACATATCCATATCTTTTGGCTGCCTGTGAAAAGATGTTTTTTGGGCAACGACAGCTTCTAAAATCGGGTAAATGAGCTTGATTAGTATACTTTTAAAACGTTTTAGTCAATGCTCATCGACTTATATTTAATGTCCCACTTTATTCGTTGCCCTAGAAAAATTATAAAACTGATAAATTTGGCAGAGGAAAATTTTAGTCTTAATTTCTGATCCATATATCCTTAGTTCTCTGGGGTGTAAGATATACTTTTTGTAAAAATCCCCAAGAGCAGAGCAAAAATCAGTAAACTTGGGTACAACATCTCAATACTAGTGATATAGCATCAAAACTGTTGCTAAAATCCAAATAATTTTACTTAAATCCTATGAAAGAAACTGTCCTAGAGGTGCGTAATCTACAAGTTGAATTTTCCGGTGATGGCAGTATTGTCAAAGCTGTGGATGATATATCCTTTCAGATTAATCGAGGTGAAACCCTAGGAATAGTAGGAGAATCGGGTAGTGGTAAATCGGTAACATCACTGGCTGTGATGGGATTGTTGCAAAGTCCCGGTAGAATTAGCGGTGGTGAAGTCTGGTTTCGTCCCCAAGCCAATGCTCAACCAGTTGATTTAGTGCAATTGTCTCCTGAAGAAATGCAGCTACACCGGGGTGGCGATATTGCCATGATTTTTCAAGAACCCATGAGTTCGCTCAATCCGGTGTACACTATTGGTTTTCAGTTAACTGAAGCGATTCTGCGACATCAAAATGTGTCTGTTGCTGAAGCCAAAAGAATTGCGATCGCAGGTTTGCAAGAGGTTAAACTGCTTCCTAGTGATGATGTGATCCAAAAGCAGTGTATTGAAACCTGGCATCAAAATAACCCCAATTCATCGGCATTAGATGACTCAAGGTTAGCAAGGTTAGTTAAGCAGCACAAAGAAGCTGTTTTAGAACGTTATCCACACCAACTATCTGGAGGTCAGTTACAACGGGTGATGATTGCAATGGCCATTTCTTGCAACCCATTACTGTTGATTGCTGATGAACCAACTACCGCTTTAGATGTGACGGTACAAGCCACAATTCTGGAGTTATTGGGAGAATTGCAGCAAAGTCGGGATATGGCAATGATATTTATCACCCACGACTTGGGACTAATTTCGGAAATTGCTGACCAAGTAGCGGTGATGTACAAAGGTAAAGTTGTCGAACAAGGTGCAGCAGAACAAATTTTTAGTAATCCCCAGCATCCCTATACTAAGGGCTTGGTAGCTTGCCGTCCCACACTCAACCGTCGTCCCCAAAAACTCCTCACAGTTTCTGACTACATGAATGTGGAGGAAACACCCACAGGAAATCTAGTCATTCAGGCCAAAGAACCCCCTCGTCCACCAGAAGTTAGCACCGAGGAACTCTCTCAAAGATGGGCGAGTTTAAAAGATAAGTTACCTTTATTACAAGTTTGTGATCTCCAAGTAGGATTTCCCATACGGGGTGTGTTTGGGGGCACAAAACGCTACCACATGGCAGTTAACAGCGTTTCTTTTGATGTTAAACCAGGGGAAACATTGGGTTTGGTCGGTGAATCCGGTTGTGGTAAAACTACCCTTGGTAGAAGTTTGCTGCGCTTAATTGAACCAATGAGTGGTCAAATAATTTTTGAGGGACGAGACATAACTACCCTCAAAGGTGAAGCGTTGCAGAAACTCCGGAGAGAAATGCAAATTGTCTTCCAAAATCCCTTTAGTTCCTTAGATCCTCGCATGAAAATTGGGGAAGCGGTAATGGAACCGTTGCTAATTCACTCTGTGGGTAAAACAAAGCGACAACGAAAAGAACGGGTAGCCGAACTATTAGAAAGAGTGGGTTTAAGCGCCGATGCAATGAACCGCTACCCACATCAGTTTTCTGGAGGTCAACGCCAACGGGTTTGTATTGCTCGTTCTTTGGCTTTAAATCCTAAGTTTATCATCTGTGACGAATCGGTTTCGGCCTTGGATGTGTCGGTACAAGCCCAGGTATTGAATTTGCTCAAAGAGTTACAGGATGAATTTCAGCTGACTTATATTTTTATTTCCCATGATTTAAGTGTAGTGAAATTTATGAGCGATCGCATTTTAGTGATGAATCGCGGTCAAATTGTCGAACAAGGTACAGCCGAAAGTATTTACCTCGAACCCAAGGAAGCATATACACAAAAATTAATTGCTTCGATTCCTACAGGTAGCGCGGAACGTGTGCGTAGTCGTCAATTACGGACATCATAATAAAATCAGTCCTTGGTAAATTGGGCATGAATTCTCCTCAAGAACCTGAAAAAAGCAAAAAATTGGCTTGGCTGAAAAACACTCTAGCCTTGATTGAATATGCAGGGAATAAATTACCCGACCCCCTGACACTATTTTTTTTATTATCTTTGCTAGTAATTATAGTAAGTGCGATCGCAGCTGCTTTCAATCTCTCTGTCATCCACCCTGGAACCAGTGAAACCATCGCGGCGGTATCTCTGCTGACACCTGATGGTATCCGCCGCATTTTTACTTCAGCAGTGAAAAATTTTACTGATTTTCCCCCACTAGGTACTGTATTAGTTGCCATGTTGGGTGTCGGAGTTGCTGAAGCCACAGGTTTACTTTCGGCTTTACTCCGTAAAATCGTTTTAATTGCCCCCAGTAAATTTATCTGTCCTGTGGTGGTATTTGCTGGTATCATGGCAAACATTGCTGCTGATGCTGGCTATGTGGTGCTTGTACCTCTAGGCGCAATTATCTTTTTAGCTTTTCGACGACATCCTTTGGCGGGTTTAGCTGCGGCTTTTGCTGGTGTATCCGGTGGTTTTAGTGCCAATTTAGTAATTAGTTCCCTTGACCCTCTACTTGCTGGACTCACCCAAAGTGCAGTTGAGTTAATTAATCCTAATTATCAGGTAAATGCTACTGCTAATTATTATTTTATGGCAGTTTCTACCTTTTTAATTACTATAATTGGCTGGATTATTACCGAAAAAATTGTTGAGCCAAGATTAGGTAATTATCAGGGTGAAGTAGATTTTCCAATGGCACAACTCAGCGTAGCAGAACACAAAGGTTTACGCTGGGCAGGGTATTCTTTGTTAGCATTTACAGCCTGTTTGCTAGTAATGGTGTTACCGCCCCAAGGCATTTTACGTAACCCGGAAACCTTTACAATTATCCCTTCACCTTTTTTAGATAGCATCGTGTTTATTATTGCCTTGGCTTTTCTGATACCAGGTATTTTTTATGGCAAAGCCGCAGGCACAATTCATCATGATAAAGATGTTGCCAAAGCCTTGAGTAACTCCATGAGTATCATGGGCTATTACATTGTTTTAGCGTTTGTTGCTGCCCAATTTATTGCTTATTTTAGTTGGAGTAATTTAGGAGCAATTACGGCAATCAATGGAGCTGAATTTCTACAATCTACAGGAATTACAGGCGTACCATTACTAATATTATTCATCTTAGTCAGTATGCTGCTCAATTTATTTGTGGGTTCAGCATCAGCAAAATGGGCGATTATGGCTCCTGTGTTTGTACCGATGTTTATGTTAATGGGTTACTCGCCGGAGTTGACCCAAGCAGCATACCGTATTGGTGATTCGACAACAAATATTATTACGCCATTAATGCCTTATTTCCCAGTAGTGGTAGCATTTGGGCAAAAATACGATAAAAATTTAGGCATTGGCACATTAATTGCCATGATGTTACCTTATGCGATCGCCTTCTTATTAGGTTGGTCTATCTTGTTGATTATTTGGTTTATCTTGGGTTTACCTCTTGGCCCTGGTGCGTTGATGAAGATTAATTAGGGGATTGGGGAATATCGTAAATAGAGTATTTTTGTACCATCTTTCAATCCACTCCTAGTGTCAGATAACATTTTAAAGACAATGCACATTACTCAGACTCTCCATACAGCGATTCTCGTAACTGACTTGGAAAAATCAGAATATTTTTATGGCAAAGTGTTGGGGTTACCCAAAATAGACCGTTCTCTAAAATACCCCGGTGCATGGTATCAAGTCGGGAACTATCAAATTCACCTGATAGTTGCAAATACTGTTCCTACCGAAAACCCTAACGAAAAATGGGGACGTAACCCCCACGTTGCTTTTGCTGTGGTTGATTTGGAAATTGCTAAACAAGAGCTGCTTCAGCAAGATTATCCCGTACAAACTAGTGCTTCTGGTCGTGCTGCTCTTTTCACTCAAGATCCAGATGGGAATGTTATTGAATTAAGTCAGGGGTAATGGGGTGAAGAATGATTGAATTTTGAGTTATGAAAGTTATTGCCTATACTTATACTGATCCCTTACTAGAATCTTCCCTTGATCCTGATGATTGGGGATGGGAGGTAGATCGCTTTTATCATGATTTGGGTAAGCGATCGCAACTAAAACAATTATTCACAGATTGTCAAACTGAACCAGCAAATTATCTCCTGATCCGCCGCTTAGAAGAATTGGGGAATACTCTAGAGGAAGTGAGCGATCGCTTACATGAATTGGAAGTCATGGGGATGAAAGTAATTGCTACTGAACAACCCTATACTTCCGAAAATTCTCATGTCCAGGCTGATTTGTTAAAGTTGCTACGGGAAATCCAGCATCAACAACGTAGTCGGCGGATTCGTCAAGGACATGCTCGTAGTCGTCTGGAAACTGCACCACCTCCAGGTAAAGCTCCCTATGGTTATCGACGTAGTAAAGAAAAATACATTGTTGATCGGAGTACTTCTCCAGTAGTTAAAGATTTTTTTGAGTACTTTTTACTTTATGGTTCCTTGCGGGGAGCAGTTCGTTACCTAGCAAAAAAATATGGTAAGAAGATTTCTGTGACTACAGGGCGGCGCTGGTTGACTAATCCGGTTTATCGCGGTGACACGGCTTATCAAAATGACGAAATTATTTCTGATACTCATACGCCTATAATTTCTCGAGAAGAAGCCGCCCAAATTGATCGAATTTTACGCCGTAATAGTCGTTTACCGTCTCGGACTGCTAGTGCGCCGCGTTCTTTAGCAGGGTTAGTTGTCTGTGGAGAGTGTCAATCGCATACAACAGTTACCCGTGTCACCCAACGCCACCAAGATAAAGAGTATTTATATTTACGTCCTATCAGCTGCACTAAAAGCCCCAAATGTCGAGCAATTCCCTATTATGAGGTATTAGCACATACCATTGAAATTGTTTGTCGTGACTTACCCTTAGCAGTAGCAGGAATGAATTTTCCGCAGTTGGATGCAATTAAAAGTAGTTTAGGGGAAGCGATCGCGCGTCAACAAGCAATACTTCAGCAGTTACCCACTTTAGTCGAAACTGAAGTTTTGGATGAGGAAACAGCAAAGTTGAGAGCTTACAAACTGCGTACAGAAATTTCTGCACTCCAGTCTAGGCTAGCTACTCTTCCTCCAGTTAACTTAAGTTCTGTGGCTCAAGCTGTTTCAATTCCGCAATTTTGGTTAGATTTGTCAGAAGCAGAACGCAGGTTTTATTTTCGAGAATTTATTCGGCAAATTAAAATTATTCGCCAAGATCAAGGCTGGGACTTACAAGTGATTTTTATTTTTTAAAATTGTTGTCAATCTATTGCACTGCGTGATTACACACGCTGAATTTACTAGCCTCTAGTCTCTATTCTTTCTCATTTTTACTAGAAGATGCAGGTGGTTTACCTGTATTCCGCACATTCACAACTTTACCTAATAAATCGAACCAAAAAGGCGCACCCATCGCAATAGCAATACCACTCACAAACCAGCCGCAAATCATCGTTAAAACTTTCCAAATGGAGAATGGATACTTGGGATTAAGATTCCAATTAATTTGCTGTTGTAAATTAATCGTACTCCAACCAATGGGTAAGGCAATTTCGTTTAAAATTTGTTCAGTTTGCTTTTTAAGAGCATCTAAATCTCCTGGTTGACTACCAGTGGTATTATTTTGGACTAATTGTCCTGCATTATTGACAATGGCTATACGTATGGAAGAATCTTTGGATAATCGGCTAGCAATATGAAATGCATCAGCATTGGCAATTATGGCAATAACCATACCAATTAAAATTGCCACTCCTTTGGCGTTACGTTTATATACACCAGCTGCTCTATCCATTGATTTATCAAATGTATGTTCTATTTCTTGTTGTAATATATAAACGCCTTCTTGGGTATTTTTAGCCTTAATTTGGGCCCGCTTGGCTAATGCAGCCATGTTGCTAACTACCGTTGGTGGTAGTTTTTTGCTTAATTCGTCAATTCTGGCACTCAAAGAAACAAAGGTTTTATAAGCTTCACTTTCTGGGTTTTGAAATTCATTGATAAAACCTCGATGAACATCACTACCTATATTAATTAATTCCACTATTTCATTAATATTAGGTCTTAACCCTTTAAGCGAAATAGTTTGTTCAATGTTGTCAAAAATATCTTGTCTAAAAAATATAATTTTTTGCAAGGCTTTGCTAGCATAAATATCTTCTGGCATATCTGATCGAAACACTTCTATATATCTATCTAAGCTTTGTCCCATGCGATTCATACTAGTAGTTAAATCAGCCTTGCCTTTTTGGAAATCATCAATAATTATGCTAAAGCTTTTTTCCACGATCTCTGTAAAGTCTTCATAGATATAAACAGAAAATCTACTAATATGATTATCTACAGTATTTACCTGTTGATTAAATTTTAACAAGATATTTTGGATTGCTTGTAACTGTTCATCTTTAAAATTTATCAGTCTTGATTCAGTTAGAGTCTGCACAAGTTTTGGTATTCCTAATGTTTCCATTAGTGTGGTAGCAAAAGTTTCCGCAGGAATATAAGAGGGAGCGCTATGTTTTCTATCATCTTTGACATCTTGATCATGTGTATAGCCAAAAATACTTTTTCTTCTTTTTTCTCCAGATAAGGAAAATTTTATGGGAAGAGATGACAAGAACCAAATAAACTTGCGAGGTAAATTTGTTAAAAATCCTTTAGCTTCTTGATTAACGCTTTTAATTAATGGATGTTCGTATAAGTCGTTGACAAAGTTGATGACACTATCATCTTCGGATTTAACTGCATCACCTGCGATGAGAATTTCAATTGATTTTTTTAAATGAACAGCACGCCATTGTAAAACTGTAGTAATTAATTCCTGTATTTCCGAGGCTAACAAGCTTAAAATTAAGTAAATAAAAATTAACCCAATTGCTACATCTAAGATAAAAGGTAAACTCATTGTCAAAGTCCTCAATCAGTAATCTGCACGCTCTGGATGGTATTAGTTGTATCATTTATATCCAAAAATGATTGTTAAATAAATTGACAAAATCCCGGAGAATTTCTCAAAAAATTATCGCTGACCAGAGAAAATTAAGCTAACCTGGAAACTTAGCAATCGTCAGAACACATGTTGTTCTGGGTGGCAGCACTAGAGATTCACTTTGGTCTCTATGTAATCAAACCAGCAAGTAAAATGATTATCATAGGATATGCAAGAAGGAAGCTTTATTTGGGGTCATCTAGAAAAACAGCATCGCGCGGTTAACAAATGGATTGATTGGGTATGGGTGATAGTTCTGCTTCTGGCAGCAGTATTATTGTTTAGCATCAATCTGGGCGGATTACCGTTGCAAGATGGCGATGAAGGTACTGTGGCCCAAATAGCCAGGGAAATTTTGAATTCCCCACCAGATTCCCTGGGATGGCTGTACCCGACATTAGGTGGAGAACCATATCATCAAAAACCGCCTCTCATGCATTTGTTAATTGCTGGGGCTTATTTTTTAGGAGGCGTTAATGAATGGACAACACGCCTACCAGGCTCAATTTTGACAGCAATATCAGTACCATTACTATATTGTCTTGGTCGAGAGCTATTTCGTCAACGTTGGATAGCTATTTATAGCGCCTTAATTTACTTGACAATGCTGCCTGTGGTGCGTTACGGCAGATTGGCTATTTTAGATGGGGCAGTGGTAAGCTTTTTCATAGTGATGATGTTGTGCGTGTTGCGATCGCGCCGCGATTTACGTTATTGCCTAGGTGTTGGTATTGGTTTTGGGTTGATTTGTCTAACTCAGGGTCTGTTAGGCATATTACTAGGTGTAGTTGCAGTCATCTTTTTGTTTTGGGATACACCCAGATTGCTTACCAATTACTATTTATGGATAGCCATCTTCATTGGCATTATACCTGTAGTTGGTTGGTATGGCGCTCAACTGCTGAAATATGGGTACACTTTTTTCCCAGCAGGTATTATTAATCCACCATTAAACCAAGTTGCCACAGTCTTGGAAAAAAATAGCGCCCCACCCTGGTTTTATGTCTGGGAAATTTGCAAATGGACATGGCCTTGGTTACTTTTTTTGCCCCAGACAATATGTTTAATATGGGAAAATCGCAACCTCAGCTGGGCGAAAATGCTACTGGTATGGAGTGGTGTTTATTTACTGTTAATTTCCGGCATAGATGCCAAACTTCCTTGGTATATATTCCCGATATATCCTAGTTTAGCCTTAGCTTTTGGTGCCCAGTTAGCAGAAACAGAACATTTGCCTATCATCACCACCTATCCCCGTACGTGGGTGGCTGGCTTGTCAATACTAGCCGTAGTAGCTTCTGCCGGGAGTATTTATTTTAGTGGTGGTACAGTACCAAAAACTGATTTACAGCTAATTTTTGCAGCTGTAGCATTGACGATGACCTTAGCAGCTATCTTGGCAGAAAAAGGTGACGGGCAATTTCTGAAGATTTTGTTTTGGGGAAGTTATGTATCGCTGCTGCTATTGATGAAATCTAACTACTGGGTGTGGGAATTATGGCAAGCCTATCCAGTTAAACCAGTTGCTGCCATGATTGAGCAGGCAGATCCAGTAGAGGCAAAGATTTATACATCTTTTCCCTACCATCGCTCCTCATTAGATTTTTATAGCGATCGCACCATTATTCCCGCTTCTGTAGGTGAGTTGCAATATTATTGGCATTACATCCCCCAACCCTATTTCCTGCTCCAAGCGTCAGATATCGAAGAACTCCAACTCGAATCCATGACATTGATTAACCAAGCAGAAGATTGGATACTGGTGACAAAAGAAACTGGTCGGTTGTGAGGGTATGAGGGATGTGGGGTATATGGGGAAGTATCTTCGTTCTTGTCCCCATTACCCTGCTCCCCCAGTCCCTAGACTCTATCTTTAATTTCCTCCGTACTAGGGGGTTGCTGATTGTATTGAGTGTTTTGCTGAGTCATAGTCAACAAACTTAAAAAAATGGCAATCCCCACAGCTATGCTGAGAACAGGACGCTTGAGGAGGATAAAATCTCGTATAATTCTAGCTAGAGGACTACTTTGACGACGTAATGTCGAGCAAATCATTATTTGTTTGAGAGTAAAAGGATCGCGAACATAATGGCCACTGGGACAGACTACTAATTTTTGCTGGCAATACGGGCAGTTAAACAAGCCAATGTATGACTTGACTGGTTTTGTCCTAGTATTTCTTTGGCAAATTGGGCAAGTAACATAATGATTATCAAAGGTGTGTATATTCATCTACCTCGTCCGCCTAGTCCATTTATTCGCTCTATAACAATAGCTATATTCAATTTTTGAGAAATGCTTAGTAGACCTGATAGGGTGAGATGATATTAGTCATTCATCACTCTTATAGTTATGTTTCTACCAAGGATGGCTCAATGGTGGTAACACGAGTATAACTAGATTTGGGTGAAGATGGCTGCTTTTTACTGATTGGCTATAGTACATTAACTACGTTCACAGATAATATATTTTATCTACAGATAATAAGTTGGCACTCACTTTCACCTCATCAGCGTGTTGCTGACCATTGACTATTAATTCTCTCTCATTTAACCACTCCCTTGATAGAAATTTTGAGTAACAGAATGTTTTTTAAACAAAATTTTGTAAATTGACATCTAGCATCATTGTTCACGAAACCTGAACACCGGGTTAATGAGTGAAAAATCAAGGTCTTCAGGTTGAAGTCATTGCCAGACACCAGGTTTTTGACGAGCAAGCAAGTTAAAAGTAAATCGACCAATTTAAACTTACTTGTCTGGTTGATAAATAATGACTCACAATGATAAATAACAGTTAAAAATTTAAATTTCTGCTTACATTTACCCCACCCTTCAATGACTCTCTTGCCTCCCAGCGAACTGAGGAAGGTAACGGAACAATCTATATTTCCTACACCTTCTACTCGTTTAACACATCTGATTAACGGTTTTCAACTATCCCCAGAAACTGTTGTATTATTTTTAGCCCTGCTAATTGGTGGTGGCACTGGTATGGGTGTAGTCACGTTTCACTATCTAATTGAGTTGATTCATCACCTGATGCTGGAAAATTTTATGGGTGCAATTGGTGTCTGGGGTGCCTGGACTTTAGCCTGTGTGCCTGCATTGGGGGGGTTAATTGTGGGATTGATGCGCTGGTATGCTCAAGACTTTGGCCCTGGACTGTCGTCTTTAATTGCTGCCTCCCAGGGAGTAGAAATCAAGCAACAATTACGGCCTGTAACGAAAATGTTAGCAGCATCTGTTTCTTTAGGGAGTGGTGCCGCTTTAGGCCCTGAGGGGCCTAGTGTAGAAATTGGTGCCAATTTTGGGATGCTATTGTCTGTGATTCTCAAAGTATCTCAAGAGCGGCAGCGGTTACTTTTAGGTGCGGGTGCGGCGGCGGGATTAGCCGCCGGATTTAATGCGCCCATTGCTGGTGTATTTTTTGCTTTGGAAGTGGTGATGGGGACAACATCCTTTGCCACTTCGGCGGTGAGTGTGGTGTTGTTAGCCGCAGTCGTGGCAGCATTAATTGCTCAAGTTGGTTTGGGGGCCCAACCGGCTTTTGCTTTACCTGTTTACCAAGTCCGCAGTCTTCTGGAATTACCGCTTTATCTTGGTTTGGGTTTGGGGGCAAGTTTAGTTTCTCTAGCTTATACAGAAGCAATTCGTTTGGCAAAAGCTGGCTTTGCCGGTTTTATTCCCGGATTAAAGTTTTTAGGACGAATTCCTCAATCCATTCATCCCTTGATAGGCGGCATTATTCTCGGCATAGTAGCTTGGCAATTTCCGCAAATACTCGGTATTGGTTATGAAACAGTAGAAGCAATGCTGCAAGATGTGGAGTTTTCTCTGCATTTATTAGTTGTCTTGTTGGTGGTGAAGTTGCTAATGACTGCCATCAGTGCTGGTAGTGGTTTTGTGGGTGGTATATTTGCACCAGCTATGTTTCTGGGTGCTTCACTAGGATCTGCTTATGCCAAAATTATAACTCTGTTGTTTCCCGCAGTTGGTGAAGTGATGGCGGCACCCCCAGCCTATGCAATGGTGGGAATGGCAGCAGTTCTAGCCGCGAGTGTGAGAGCGCCTTTAACGGCTATTTTGATGCTATTTGAATTAACCCGTGACTACCGCATTGTTTTACCTTTAATGGCAGCAGTTGGTTTAAGTGTGTGGTTAATAGAACGGATTAAGCCAAATTTCAATTCTAATTTGAATCTGCAACAAATTGGTCTTTCTGAGTTAAAAGACGAACAGGCGGAAATTGTCCAGCAAATTTTAGTAGAAGATGCTATGCTAAACTTCCCCAAAAAGTTGCCTGCAACCTTAGGAGTTATAGAGGCAGCTATGGAAATGACACGCGATCGCTGTCGTAGTGCTTTAGTAATTAATCAAGCAGGACAATTAGCTGGTATCCTGTCTCTAGAAGATATTAACAGGGTTCTTTCTCCTTGGCAAAATTTTTCATATTCTTCAATTGAAATTACGAGTAATTTATCTAGTAAAACTCTTTTAGATATTTGTACGACTGAAATTTTATTTGCTTGGCATGATGAACTTTTGTCTGAAGCTTTAGATCGCATGGCTTTGCGAGGGTTACATCAGTTACCTGTAGTAGCGCGAGACAACCAGGAGCAGATTTTGGGATTACTAGAACGCGAGCAAATCGCGTTAACATGCAGCTTGGCAGTAACGCGGATGGCACTTCAGAACTATTTGTCTGAGAAAAGCACAACGAACACAGTTAATGATCAAGAGTCAAGAGTCAAGACTCAATAAGATTCTTGAGTCTTGACTCTTGACTCTTGAAAACTTATTTAAGCCGTGGCTTCTATAGCGTCCAGTTCTTCTTTCTCGTCTGCATCTAACTGCCGTAGACGAATGTGCTTTTTCCCTAAAGTGATGATAAACTCATCACCGGGTTTGAGATTCATCTGTTTTGTATAAGCTGAACCTATCAATAAATTTCCGTTTGATTGCACACTAATTCTATAGCTAGCACTGCGTCCACCACGTCCATTGGCACTGGGGGTGCTGTCTAACTGAATGCCTTCAGCATCAATTAGGGCGTTTAAGAATTTCATCATATTGACACGCTCTATGCCATTTTTGGTAATGGTATAGTAGCCGCACTCCTTGGCTTTTTCTTCTTTGCTAAGGTTCTCTAGCTCTTTGACTTTTTTGAGCAGTTCTTCCCCGAGTAGGGGTTCTATTTTTTTCTGTTTAGGCATCAACTTAGGTTGAAAATGAATGGTTGAAGTAGTTGAATCGATTTTATTTTAGCTGACGTTGAGCTAGTAGGAACAGAGTCCTTTAGTTTTTATCTCAGCCTTGCCAAGTATATTACACTGATATGCAGAATTGTTGCACAATTATCAATCTTACCAAGACAATCTATTTTGTAAAATGCTGATAACTATATATATTTTGTGAATCACTGCTAGACTATATTTGTTTAAGTTTCCTAAAGTTACGCTCAAAACTCGTTTACTTGGTCACTTTGATAATTGCAGTATAGGATGAATAAGCAAAACTGACCCTTTAGTCATTAATCATTAGTGATTATTCAATGGTTAGTGGTCAATAAAAAACAAATGACAACTGCTAAATAAATAAAGCTTGTCCGCATGAAACTAACTACCAAAGGACATTACAGTGTGAAGGCATTACTAGATTTGAGCTTACAGCCAAGTTATGGGCCTGCATCTGTGAGAGCGATCGCACTGCGCCAAGATATCCCTGCTCCTTACTTAGAAAAATTGCTCATAGAAATGCGTCGTGCTGGGTTAGTAAAATCAATTCGCGGCAGCATTGGCGGATATCAACTAGCACGAAAACCTGTACAAATTTCCATCGGACAAATTTTAGAGGCCGTTGGTGAAACTATTACTCGGTTACCTGATCACACGCCAACGCCAGCACAAACTGAAGATTGGGTAACATTTACTCTTTGGCAGAGACTTAACCAAAAGCTCAAAGAGGCTTTGTACAGTATTACTTTGGCAGACCTCTATTATGATGCTCGGAGTTGGCAAGCATCCCTGGGAGAAGAAGCTAGTTTTGTTGTTTAGTCATTGGTCATCATTTGTAGTTTTTCTTGTGGCGTCACTTTTAGATTATTTAATTGGTGATCCTTGGGGTTGGCCTCATCCAGTGCAAGCGATGGGTGGGGTAATTTCTCACCTGACTAAATTTTTTCTCCAAATCTGTCACCACCCGGTAACGCAACGAATAGCTGGAATTATATTAGGCATAATCTTAATCATTGGTAGTGGCTATATAGGTTGGTTAATAATTCAAGCGGCTAAATGGCTACATCCGCTATTGGCAATTGTCTTAGAAAGCATTCTTCTAGCTAGTTGTTTTGCTTTTAGAAGTCTGCGAACAGCTGCTGAAGCAGTTTTACAACCAATAGCCGCCGGAAATTTAGCAGAAGCTCGGCATATTTTAAGTAATTATGTGGGTCGAGATACACAAAACCTCTCAGAAGCAGAAATTTTGCGCGCCGTGTTAGAAACTGTCACAGAAAATGCTACTGATGGAGTCATGGCTCCACTTTTTTACGCAATTGTTGGTGCTTGTTTGCCAGGTGTAGGTGCAATTCCTTTAGCTTTAGCATACAAAGCTAGTAGTACTCTTGATTCGATGGTGGGTTATCGGGAAGCACCTTATACTTATTTAGGGTGGTTCAGTGCCAAATTAGAAGATTGCTTAACCTGGCTACCTTGCCGCTTAACAGTGATAACTTTGGCATTATTATCGGGTAAACCGTTGCATATTTGGCAAATTTGCCGCCGAGATGCAGTTACCGACCCTAGTCCTAACTCTGGCTGGAGTGAGTGTGCTTATGCTGCTATTTTAGGTGTGCAAATGGGTGGTACAAATTGGTATCGCGGGGTAGCTAAACAAAAACCACTGTTAGGAGATGCAATTTATGCCATCACCCCGAATTGTATTCAAACTGCCTTGCTATTAACTCGATATTGTTTTTTATTGTGGTTAGGGATAGCGATCGCTATACTCTTAATTTTGAACAGATAATAAAATAAGGCATTAAGTCATAGAAAAGGTAGGGGGACAGGAGGAGAAGGAGAGAGGAACGAAAATACTTCCTCATTAATATCCCCCCATTTACCCCCTTTCCCCTTTCCCCATCCCCTAATCCTCCCATCTAAAACTATGTCTGCCAAAGTAGTTGAAATTCTCTCATCAGAAGACCTGCGTCGTACCTTAACCCGTCTGGCTTCTCAGATTGTGGAAAGGACACGTGATTTATCCCAACTGGTACTTATCGGCATTTATACTAGAGGAGCCTTATTAGCTGAATTGCTGGCACGTCAGATTGAAACACTCGAAGGTGTAAATGTAGCGGTGGGAGCGTTAGATATTACATTCTATCGGGATGATCTTGACAAAATTGGGTTACGAACTCCCGCGAAAAGCACTATTCCTTTTGATCTGACAGGGAAAACAGTAGTATTGGTTGATGATGTAATTTTCAAAGGTCGGACAATTCGGGCGGCGTTGAATGCTGTCACCGAGTATGGTAGACCAGAAGTAATTCGTTTGGCTGTTTTAGTAGACAGGGGCCATCGAGAAT
Source organism: Anabaena sp. CCY 9613 (assembly GCF_963920895.1). Classification (NCBI taxonomy): domain Bacteria; kingdom Bacillati; phylum Cyanobacteriota; class Cyanophyceae; order Nostocales; family Nostocaceae; genus Anabaena; species Anabaena sp. CCY 9613. The sequence goes on along the minus strand of NZ_CAWUDE010000010.1, from coordinate 187,273 downwards.
TACCCATTCACCCAGATTTTATTGGCAAGCAACTACCAACAGCTAAAGAAGAGGTGGTGAAAGTTTACTTACAAGATTGGGATAATAGAGACGCCGTAGAGTTAATGAGTGATTGATTTTTGACTTCACGGCGGTACTACTCCCCATTTTTAACAACACTAATAGTTTGCAATAACTGATTAGCTGTATAGGGTTTAGCTAAAAATGCTTTGATCCCGATATCATAAGCTGCATCTACCTTATCAGTTGTAGCTAGTCCACTGATGGCGATGATTTTGACTTTCGGGTTAATTTTTTGCAATGTCCTAATGGTTGTCATACCATCCATCGCAGGCATAGCCATATCTGTTAAAACCAGAGATATTTCATCTCGATGTTCCGCATATAAGGCTATGGCTTCAATGCCGTCACTGGCTGTGATTGCTTGGTAATTATGGCTTTCTAAAGAAGTTTTGGTAATATCCCGAATGGCAACTTCATCATCTACAACCAAAATTAATTCTCTGTTACCTTGGGGGAAACTCTGTTCTGCTTCTTCTATGGTTTCTGTTGTCTGTTGTGCTGGTAAATAAACCTTAAATTGAGTGCCTCTTCTAGGTTCGCTGTATACATTAATAAAACCACCGTGGCTTTTAACAATGCCTAATACTGTAGAAAGACCAAGCCCAGTACCTTTACCAACTTCTTTGGTGGTAAAAAATGGTTCAAATATCCGATCTAATATTTCTGATGGAATGCCAATTCCCGTATCACTAACGGTAATCACTACATAGGAACCTACTTGAGCATCAAGATGCATTTTGGTGTAATTTTCGTCAATTACCAGATTTTCCGCCAATATTTTTAATCTTCCACTATTAGGCATAGCATCACGAGCATTGACACACAGATTCATCAGTACTTGGTGTAATTGTGTGGCATCGCCAGTTACATTCCACAGGTTTGGGGGAATTTGGCTAGTAACTTCTATAAATTTGGGAAATGTTTCTTTAATAATTTGCTGAATTTCTATAATTAGGTGCTTTAGTTGTAAGAGGGTACGCTCTCCCTCAAGACCACGAGTAAATGATAAGACTTGGTTAACTAAATCGGCACCACGTTTAGCATTGGCGAGCAAAATAGGCAACAACCGTCGAGAACGCTCATCATGTATATGTAACTCCAGCAGTTGTGCTGTCATCATAATAGGAGCCAGAACATTGTTGAGGTCGTGGGCAATACCACTGGCTAGAGTGCCAATACTTTCCAATCTTTGGGCCCTAAGAAACTGGGCTTCTAGTTGCTTTTTTTGGGTAATATCAGTGTTCACAACCAGAATAGATTGGGGTCTATTACCGAAGTCCTTAACTAATGTCCAACGACTTTGGACAATAATGTCTTGACCTAATTTGGTTCTTTGATGTAACTCTCCCTCCCAAGAACCATGTTGGATGAGATGTTTGAGTGCTGTTTGTAACAGAGATTCATTTTTTTCCTGCCAAAGCTCTTGTGTTTTTTTACCAATGGCTTCTGCTTTTTGCCAACCGTATAATTTTTCGGCTGCTTTGTTCCAAAATAAAACTGGGTCATCTAAATCGTGAACAAAAATAGCATCGGTAGCAATATCAAGTAAAGCAGCTTGTTGGCGGATTTTTTGTTCTGTTTGTTTGCGTTCCATAGCGTAACGGATAGAACGCTCTAACAAGGGTGCAGTTAACTGACTTTTTTCTAGATAATCTGCTGCACCGGCTTTCATAGCCTCAAGGTCGATTTCCCAGTCTCCTTGACCAGTGAGTAAAATAATTGGGGATGAACAGCCGTTAGCTGTTGAAAAACATTGAAAATACGGTCAACATACTTTTGAGCAAAACCAATCCCATTATCTTCGACAATAATTTGGCAAGTTTCTGCACAAAGGCAAACTTTCTCAGATTGATCGGAGAAAATTTGGCTATAAACTTTGACAACAGGTGGTGTTTGCAGGCGGTGAAACTTTAAAGCATTGCCAATTAAATTTTGCAGCAATTGGCGCATTTGTAGGGGATCAGCTTTAATTGTGGGTAAATCACCAACTTCAATACTTCCACCAGTTTGCTGGATACTCACTTCTAAATCTGACAATACCTCTTGTGCTATTTGTGCTAAATTTACCCAGACAAAAGGTTGTGCCTGAGTGGTAATTCGTGAAAGTATCAATAAATCCTTAATTAAAGTTTGCATCCTCAAGGCTGCATTTTGCATTCGTGCTAAATAATCGCGTCCTGGTTCACTTAAGTCGTTTTCCAGAGTATTTTTGAGGCGATCGCCAAATGTAATAATTTTACGTAGTGGCTCTTGTAAATCATGGGAGGCAATAAAAGCAAACTGTTGTAATTCTTGATTAGAACGGGCGAGTTCTTGGCGTTGACGAGTTTCTTTGTCCAGGATTAAACTTTGATCTAAGGCAATACCTATTTGATCCGCCAGTTGTCGCAACAGTTCAATTTCCCACTTCGTCCACTGACGGGGATGTGTACACTGATGAGCAATAAGTAAACCCCACAGCTGATGTTCCCTAAAAACAGGGACAATCAAATTGGCTTTGACATTAAATTGTTGTAACCATTTGACATAGCTAGGTTGGAGTTGAGCTTGCTCGATGTCAGTGATGGCACTAATTCGTCCCTGACGGTATTGCTCAATGTAACTTTCTGCTAAAGAAGCGTCATTAATCTGCTGACCTAGAACCATAGGTAATCCAGGAACTACCGATTCTTGCAGCACAATATAAGAACCATCGGCGCGCAACCGCAAAATTAACACCCGGTCTGCATGAAGAAGTTTTTGTACCTCTGTCACACTGGTTTGCAAAATTGTATCGATTTGTAATGATTGGCGAATTTTGAGAGTAATATCAGCAAACAATTGCGATCGCAAGTTTTGGCGTTGTAGTTCTGCTTGTACTTTTTTGAGTTCGCACAGTGCGGCTCGGCGTTCGTTAATATCCATCATGCCACCAATCATCCGGATGACTTGACCATTTTCATCCCTCACCGCCTGACCGCGATCTAAAATCCACTTGTAAGAACCATTTTTGCAACGGACTAAATGCTCACTAGTATAAAATGGTGTTTCCTGAGTATTATGTTGAGCAATAGCGTGTCTAACCGCATAAAGATGATGTGGATGTATCCTGGTCATCCATTCATCTAAATTATGGGCAATTTCATGGTCTTCATAACCAAGTATTTCCTTCCACCGCCGGGAAAAAAATACTTCATTAGTTTTCAGATTCCAATCCCAAATGCCATCATTGTTACCCTGTATAGCTAATTGCCAACGTTCTTCACTGGCTTTGAGGGCATCTTCGATTCTTTGACGCTCAATGGCTATAGCTAAGACATCAGCAACAGCTTGAAGAAAATAAATATTATCTTTGGTAAAGGTACGCTCTTGAGTTGTATGTGCCCCCAAGACACCAAAAGGGCATTCTCTGCCATGTATGACTACACTCATACCACCTACCACTTGATGGTCATGTAACAGTGTTGGGCCGCTAAATCGTGTTTCTTGGTGTAGATTACTAACAGTGACTGGTTCTTGGGCAAGTAAAGTATAGCCAGCTTGGGAATCGAGGTCGGTACTGACACTTGCTTGCCCCACTAGCCCAGGCTGCCAACCGATTCCCGCTCGCAGTAGTAAGGCTTCACTGTCGGGTAACAGTTCCAAAATTTTACAATATTCCACCTTGAGACATTGAGCAACAAGCGTCACGCATAAGTTCATCAGTGTAGTTAAATCTAGACCAGCTAGGGCCTTTTGGCTGAGTTCAGCAACCACAGCTTGTTGACTAGCACGAATTTCTAGTGCTGACTCTGCTTGCTTGCGTTTAGTGATATCTATTTCTACACCAGACATGCGTATAGCTACCCCAGAGGGGTCATGAAAGACCTTACCTTTGCTAGCTAACCAGTGGATACTGCCATCAGGCCAAACGACGCGAAATTCGATTTCATAGTCTACCCCGTTTGCGATCGCCTGCTGCTCTATGGACTTGACGAAATTCTGATCTTGAGGGTGAACGCAATCAAAAAAAGTCTCATAACTGCCATCAAAAGTGTCTTTTTCCCATCCATAAAGAGCGTGCAGGGTATCTGACCAAGTAATTTGGTTGCTCAAAAGGTTCCAGTGCCAAATACCCATACGAACGGCCTCCAAAGCCATCCTCAGTTGGGCCTCTCGCCATTGTGCGGCCTCAGTTTGCTGGCGTAATTCTCGGATGGCACGATTAGCTTTTAGAAGTCGGTGTAAACGCTGAGACAAGACCGGCCATTGAATTGGCTTGGTAACAAAATCTGTAGCACCTACAGCAAAAGCTTGCTCTACAGACACTTGATCATCAAGAGCCGTAACCATTAATACAATTGTATCTTCAGCATCAGGAAGAGTTTGCAATTGAGCGCAGCAGGTAAACCCATCCATTTCTGGCATGATGGCATCGAGCAATATGATATCTGGGCGGAGGCGAGTATAGCTAGCAAGAGCCTCTAAACCATTACTTGCTTCTGCTATCTGATATCCAGCTTGTTTGAGCAAATTGCACAGATGTGTGCGTGTAAAAGAATCATCATCTACAACCAAAATCAAGACAGAATCTTTCTTGGTCATTAGTACAAAATAGTTTGATTATTGATGAAGAATTGTATTTAACGGAATCACGGAAGTCCCCACTTTCAGCGAAGCAAGCCGGAGTACTTCACGACTGATCATAATGCTTGTACTATGTGGTATGGGGATACATAAGCTGCTGCTCTTGGGGTGACTTTTGTAAACTCGCCCGAAATTCCGGGGATTGCTTGTCAACTAGAAGGACAATTGTCCCTCTTTCCGATAGGTGAAATCTGGGATAAAGCTCCCGCTATAATCGGTACTCCGATTTAGCGGCGAGTTGTTTACGATAATTACTACACTAATTTTATCTTGAAGCTGGAAGTAATGTGCTAAGGTTTCAGCGCCATCATAAGCACAAAGCGGATTAATACGAACTTGATGATGACAAATACATTTATTTCTGCAATTAAATCAAAAGCCGAAGATAGCTTTGCTATTACCTTTGCGCCATTGTCTCTTGAGGATGTTTACGCTAAAGCTAACGACCCAGCCAACGGTGCTGTGGTAGTGATGAGTGGGATGGTTCGCAATCAAACTGATGGAGAACCGGTGGTTGCTTTAGAATATCAAGCCTATGAACCGATGGCATTGCAAGTTTTTTATCAAATAGCAGCTGATATTCGTTCCTTGTGGCCTGATGTCAATCGGGTGGTGATTTATCATCGGATTGGGCGTTTGTCGGTTGGAGAAATCAGCGTACTAGTAGCGGTTGGTTGCCCCCATCGTAGTGAAGCATTTGCCGCTTGTCGCTATGCTATTGATACTCTCAAACATAATGCCCCTATTTGGAAAAAAGAGTGGTATGGCGAGCCAGATGGTCAACTATCTAGCAGTTGGGTAAGTATTGGTGCTTGTGAACAGTCAGGACAAAATTGTTAAAATTCCCGAAGCGATTGCATATGCCCGTGTTTTGTCTAGAGAACATGCAGAATGGCGATCGCACCCTTGAGTCACTTTAAACTGCCATTCAATTTTGTGACATGGTGACAATGATCAAGACCACAATCAATCATTTCAATGATAAACTCTGTACCTTGCCCTAATTGAGAGTTACATTTCAGTTTACCCTGATATTTTTCTACAATAATTTGTTGACTAATTGATAGTCCTAAACCTTTGCCTTTGTCGACAGGTTTAGTTGTAAAAAACGGTTCAAAGATATGTCTTTTAATATGCGGTAGAATGCCTTTACCATTGTCACAAATGTGAATCCGAATTTTTTGCTTTTTTGCTTTATCACCTGCACTAGAGTCATTATTAGTTACTAATGATAAATGACTGCTAACCATTTCTGTGCGAATCCAAATTCTGGGTATGAAAGAATAATCCTGTTTCATTCTCTCTTCTAAAGCATCGATGGCATTAGTCAAAATATTCATAAATACCTGATTGAGTTCGCCAGGATAACATTCGACTAAAGGCAATTTTCCAAATTCTTTAATTACTTCAATCCCCGGACTATCTTGTGTTGGTTTTAAGCGATGCTGCAAAATTCTAATAACACTATCAATTCCTTCATGTAAATTAGATTTTTGCAGTTTGTCTGCATCAAAACCAGAAAATTTTCGCAAGGCAGACACAATCTCTTGAATACGTTCAGATCCCGATTGCATTGACCATATTAATCTGAGTAAATCTGTCTTAATAAAATTTAAGTCTAACTGTTGCAGATACGAAGTAATTTCTAAGGTTGGTGTGGGATAGTAATATTGGTAAAGTTCAATTAGTTTAATTAAGTCTTCAGTATATTGACCAGTTGGATGGAGATGACAATAAATAAAATTAACGGGATTGTGAATTTCGTTAGCCGTATCTATGACTAGTTTTCCCAAATTAGCCATTTTTTCGTTCTGTAATAGTTGCCTTTTAGTATATTTAAGTTCTGCTTGGGTAATTTCTAGTTGCTGTGATTTTTCTTGTACCTGTGCTTCTACAAGCTGGCGATGGCTCATTTCGTTGTCAACTTGTTCTAATAGTTGTTTTTTTTGTTGTTGCCAAACTTGTTGGGATAATTTCTCTAAAGTTATATCCCTGTGTGTTCCTGTCATCCAGACTGCTTTACCCCATTCATCCCACTGAAATACTCTGCCACAACTGAGAATCCACTTCCATTCGCCGGATTTAGTCAACATTCTCATTTCGACTTCAAATATAGGCGTGTGACCTGCAAGATAGTTTTTCAATACTTGGCGGACTTTCGGCAAATCTTGTGGATGTACAAGTTGCTCGAAGGATCTATAGTGGCCAGTAATTTCATCTACTTGATACCCTAAGATGCTTTTCCACTGAGGATCATAATAAGTTTGCTCAGTCACTAGATTCCAATTCCACCAGCCCAGACCACTGGTAGCTAATGCCATTTGCAAAGCTGCTTGTGAGTGCTGGAAAATCTGTAAAGATTCTGGATTTGGGGACGCAGGAAAGGTTTGGGAGCTTTGCGCTTCCATCTGGTTAATAGCGGGTTCTTCAATATGCATAGCTGCTGATACGATGAGGAAGATATTCTTTAGGCTCTCTCTCTACGTTGTTTTAACACTTGAGGATTTAGGGAGGAAAGATGTTAATTTAGTCACAATCGCTTAATTTAGCTATTACTCAGTTGATTTGATTCAAGTTGAAAGATAGATAAGCAAGGTATGACTCATCTTGAATTAACTCTAGAAAAAGTTAAATAGAAAAGTGTACCCTCTGAAGCGATCGCCTCCGTTGAACTTGAGAAAGAATTAGCTACATTTTGGGTATTCATCAATCTCAAAATGTTAATAAATAGTATAAAAAAGCACAAAAAAATTGCCAAATTGCCCAAAAATTATTAAGTAAAAAACTCTATAATTATTTAATATCAGATGTTTCAGATAAAAATAATTTTGTCAAGCCCTATTTGTAGCTTTTTTGAAAAATATTGGCTTTCACTAAAATCTAGGAGGCTACATCAAGTTGCATCCTCAGAACCTAAACTTTGATGCAGAAAAATCAGTTGAGGAAGTGTCACACCAAATCAGGGCCAATGACGAATGACTATAGATGAAGTCGTGTTGCTACTAAAAGCTAGCCAGGTGAATGGGTTGACGACTCTACAAGAGATGATACTACGCTCATCTTGGGAAGGAAAAACTTATACCAGTATAGCTTTTGAAGCTCATTACGGTGGAGAGCGTGTCAGGAAAGTTGCTGCTCATTTATGGCAATTGCTGAGTGATTTTTGGAGAGAACCCATCCATAAATCTAACTTCCGTCAAACTTTAGAACCTCGTCGATTGAGTAAAGTTCATCAGCAGTTAATTAAGGAGTTTAACCGAGCAGCTACCGCCATCGCCTTAGAATTTCCCAATGGCCCGGTATCCTTGGACTCTCGATTTTACATTCCTCGTCCACCAGTGGAAGAACTAGCTTACGCAGAAATAACAGAACCAGGAAGTGTTATCTGCATCAGATCTCCTAAAAAAATGGGGAAAAGCTCTTTAATTCTCAGGGTGCTGGCGCGGGCTGTCAATCAAGGGTTTCAGACTGTAAGTTTGGACTTTCAACAAGCCGATAAAGCAGTTTTTAGTAGTTTAGATAAGTTTTTGCGCTGGTTTTGTGCCAATGTCAGTCGGGAGTTACAGCTAGAAGTAAAACTTAATGATTATTGGGATGAGGACATGGGTAGCAAAATCAGCTGCTCAATCTATTTTCAAAAATATTTATTGTCGGCGCTGAAAACTCCCTTGGTCTTGGTATTAAACGAAGTAGATTGGGTATTTGAGTATCCCGACATTGCTGGGGAATTTTTGCCCTTGGTGCGTTCTTGGTATGAACAAGCCAAAATGGTGGAGATGTGGCAAAAACTCCGCCTGGTGTTGGTGTACTCCAAAGAAATTTTTGTTCCCCTAAAACTGACTCAATCGCCATTTAATATTGGCTTACCCATAAAATTACCACCTTTTACCACCGAACAGGTGCAAGAACTAGCACAACGTCATGGACTAGATTGGTCAGATGGCAAGGATGCTGAGAGTTTGATGGCGATGGTGGGGGGACATCCTTATCTCGTCAGGTTGGCTTTGTATCATCTGGTGGGAAAAGGAGGGTTAGAACGGAATCTACAGCAGTTACTACAACAAGCAGCAACAACAGCAGGTATTTATCATGATTATTTAAGACAGTATGTTTTAGCACTACGAGAGGAACCAGAATTAGCATCGGCTTTTTATGAAGTAATTACCGCTACAGATGATGTGAAATTAGAGCTAGTAGTGGCATACAAATTACAGAGTTTAGGTCTAGTGAATTTAGCAGGCGATCGCTGTACTCCTGCGTGTGAGTTGTATCGTTTGTATTTTCGCGGACAAATCAATAGTCATGAAGATGTGGCTTTTGTGCGTGTTGAGAGGTTTTAACTGTCAGTTTAGGCGTTGCTAGTATGATTCCCCAGTTAGACACTGAGCCGACGGCTTTAATCAATGCGGCTGAACAGGCATTATTCCAAGCTAAAAGAAAAGGATGCGATCGCCTCGTCTTTGGTTGAGGTGAGGATTGGGACTGGGAAGGGGACAAGAACAAAAATGCTTCCCCATCTCCCCATCTCCCTCAAATCAACGCATCGTCACTATGGGTACACCTAACCATCCGGCAAAATTCTCTTTCTGGGAGGGATCGGGGTTATGGACTGGAACTATTTGATATTTAGTAGGATGTGGTGCTGTTAGGGTGACAGAATAAGTACGCAGTTCATCTTGGTGGAAAACTGTTACCTGAATTGTGTCGTTGGGTTGGTAATCTTTGAGGCGATCGCTTAATTGATGTGCTGTGAGACGTATGCCTTCAATAGCTAACAATTCATCGCCTGCATCAATTCCTGCTAGTTGTGCAGGTGAACCGGCTTCCACAGATTTAATTACCTCTCGACCATTTTCAGTTTTGGCTCTGATCCCCATGTAAGGCTCTTCTTCTCGCTCTGCTAGCAGCTGTAAACCAAACGGTTCTAGGTACTGATTAAAAGGCAACTCGTCGGTACTATCAAGGTAGCGATCGCAGAAATTACCCAAGTCTACACCTGCTACAGATTCCATGACTTCTTGCAACTGTTCGGGAGTATAGCCAATTTCTGCTTGCCCAAATTTCCACCACATTTGCCGCATGACATCATCAAGCGATCGCTGATTGCCATGTCGCGCTCTAATCAGCAAATCTAGCAATAAAGAAACCATTTCTCCCTTCAAATAGTAGGACATTTGGGAATTATTGCTATTGGTGTCTGGACGATACAGTTTAATCCAAGCATCAAAACTAGACTCGGAAAGTGGTTGTACTTTGCGTCCTGGGGTTGTGAGAAATCTGGTTATTTCCTTACTCAAATGATTTAAATACGACTTTGCATCATAAATACCTGCACGCAAAGGAATCAGTAAGTCATAGTAACTTGTAGTACCCTCGCAGAACCACAAAGAAGGAGTATAGTTTTCTTGCTCGTAATCAAACACCTCTAACCCCTTGGGGCGAATTCGCTTGACATTCCACAGGTGAAAAAATTCATGTGCTACTAATTGCACAAAGCGTTCGTATTTATCCTGTGAGCGAAACCCAAAACGCTGATAAATTAAAGAACAACAGTTTTTATGTTCCAAACCCCCATAAGCTTGGGCAAATAAATGCAGCAGAAAAATATAGCGCTCATAGGGTAGACCACCAAACATCTGCGCTTCTACCTGGATCACTTTTTGGATATCAGCAATTATCCGCTGCGATTGTAAATTGCCCTGTCCCCAGATTGCCAGTTCATGGGGTTTTCCTAAGACCTCAAAGTGATATGACTGGTGGTTTCCAATCTCGAAGGGACTATCTACAAGAGTGTCAAAATCGGCTGCCGAAAAAGTGTGAGCTTGGTTGCTGACTTGTGGTAAAGAAGTCGTTACCCGCCAGTCTGGGTGTGGCGGAACGACGGTGATGTTAATGGGTAGACTCTCCCAACCTGGGAGTCTAAAAAATATTGCTGCACCGTTGAAATAGCCGTGGGTGGTATCCAAGTGATTGGTGCGTACCGATAGCTCATTGGCAAACATGCGGTAACGTACAGTCACTTCTGAAACACCACTTGTATTCACTTGCCAGTGGTTTTTACTAATTTTTCGCCAAGGTAGAGGCTCGTCTTGAGCAAAAGCCGCAAAATCTTGTAAATTCTTGGCGTATTCTCGCACTAAGTATGAACCTGGCGTCCATACAGGCATTTTCAAGTCAAGAATTGTTGATGAGTGGTTGATTAGCTGCAATGTCACTTCAAACAGATGCGTTTCTGGTTGAGGCATTGCTACCAGGTAATGAATCGTTGGTACTGTTTCCTGGACGCCAATCTCGATACGAGGTGCTGTTGCTTCGGTCATCTGTAGTTAAGAGTTATAAATTCTGAGTCAATAGTTAATAGTCAATAGTTAAGGGTCAATAGTCAATAGCGTAGATTCAAGGCTGAACTTACTTTTACTGTAATTTTTTCCATAATGTACCGTCTTTTCATAGCACCCATTCCTCAAGACTCAGCTTTTAACTAGACTTTATCCAATCCAGCTTCATAAATTGCAATATATTTTCAGACATCAAAGATCAAGAGCAGGTGGCATAGCACAGAGCTTGATCTATTGCTGAAAACATTTCCCCAGCCTGAAATTTACCCAATACCTAATAGCCCTAGTTTTCCACATTTAAATAAACGTCACATCCCAATCATTACATTTATCATGATGCAGAAAGGGTAATTTCGTAAATATGTTGGTGTTCTAATCCTGATATTTTGGACTATATCTACCAAGGCTAGCTGACAACCTACACAAGACAAATAATTGACATGAGCCTGGAGAGCAATTTTGAGTCATTAAAGCTCTGATCTGATTAACACCAACGATTCAACCAGAGCTTAGACCTTACCCGCTAAATTGATCAACTGTTTGAAGTTGATGAGATCAATAATATTATTAGAGCTGTCAATTGATATCCAACCTTTTTCATGTAGTTTGTCCATGATTTTGGTGGTGTCGTCTACACCGATTTCTGTCACTTCTGCTAAATCTTTAAAAGCAATGTTGAGAATTTCTTTGCCTTTGGCAGATTCTTGTCCGTAGCTTTCCCCCAAACTCACTAGAGTATGAGCAAGTTTGACAGCTGGCGGCGAAGAGCGAATTTGCAAGCGCTGGTTAATTTGCCGCAATCGTCTTACCATTAGCTGCAACATCCGGTGATGTAATTGTGGGTCTTTAAATAATATTTGAATGAAACGCTCTCTAGAAATGCTCAACAACTGCACTGGCGACAGAGCAATCACGTCGGTGGAACGGGGAGATTCATCTAAAATCGCCATTTCTCCAAAAAAATCGCCTCGGCCTAAAATTGCTAGGGCTACAGAATCATCTCCGGATGTGCGTCGTACTTTCACCCAGCCAGAAACTATAAAGTAAACTGCATTACCCCAGGCGTCTTCCATCAACACAGCGCGTCCCACGGGATATTCATGTTCAATTGCTACATTAAGTAACCATTCCAAAGTCTGTGGACTGGCTGTACTTAGTAAGGGAAAAAGTTGACTAAAAACCTCAGTTTGCATGTAGTGTCTACAATAAATGAGTTCAACTGTGGAAAATTAAATTGGCTAATATGAAAATTTCGCAACCGTGACTTAGTAAAAATACGTTAGTTTATTGTAATAAGTGAAACAAAAATATCTTAGATCAACTAGCCTAAGATTTCATTACAACATAACAATTGTGTATGCGATCGCAATCAGCGCTTTCACTGACAGAATAGTTTCTAGTTGTGTTTGGGGATCTCACCAGTGTCTGTAAGTATTTTGATTTGTTTATCTAAATTTTTGACTAGCTTATTTAAAGCCTCCACAGCCTCTAATTGCTCTGATTTGGGGCTAGGATTGAGTAGTAGTCTTTGGTGCAGTTCTTGCAACTTTAAGCTGAGTTGTTGAGAAATGCCCAAGGCGTCGCGACTAAGACGTGACAACTGTTGTTGTTGATAAAATTTTAAAGCCGCTCCTCTTAAAACCTGTAGTGTCGCTTCTTCGCCGTACATTCCTGGCATCACCCGCAGGCGCAACAACAAGCGGTTTTGTTGATACAAACATTCTTTTTCTACTTGTTTGGGTTCTGCAATTTGGCTCACTGGTAGAGAAGCAAATCGCTTCAATTCATTCAGTACTCCCTGAAATACAGAGAGTGGAAGATTTTCTAAGACTGACTGCAATACTCCGTTATCACTCCAAATTATCCTCCCTTGGTAGGGTTGTCTTTCAAAATATAAGCGGCCAATACCCCCACCCAAAACTCTCCCTAGCAATTCTTCTAGTAGTTTTTTGGGTGCTAGTGTTGCTAGCACTTCCACAGGAGTGAATAATTCTGGAGCTTCTACTTGCAATACAGTTAATTTACTCAGCAATTCTGCCGCGGAAGTTTCTGCGGTTTGTTTTTTATTTCCAGTCACAGACAGATGGGAACTTGGAAATAAGCTATCAAAATTTGGGTCACGCTCAGAAGATTGTGGAGTTGCGGTTTTCTCTGAGGTGTTAGATGCAGAGGGAATGTTAGCAGCAGTGGTTTTTGGGGCTAAATCTGCTCCCTGGTCATTCACCTGTTTAGTATCAGTGCCAGATGTATTTTTATAATTCAGGTAGGCTGACAAGATATTGCGGTGAGTCTCATAGGCAAGTTCTTCAGGCGCTATTGTGCAATTAAGATGAGACAAAATCGGATGCAGGTAATCTAACGCCCTGCTATCTTGGGGATCAACCATACCCAGTAGCAGCTTGTTGTCTGCCAATCCAAAAGGTACGATTTGGTGATATAAGCAAACTTCAAAGGACAAGAGATTATCAATCAGCTGGAACACTTGCTCGCGTCTTTGCTCCCAATTGTTGGAAGTGCCATGTAACAATTGCTGCTCATGTGCTTTTGTATCCGTTGGTTTGTCCTCTGAAGACAACATAAGTTTAATTACTGAGTTTTTTCGGATATTTTATGTTCCTATAAATATAACAGACAGTAAATAAAGATACTTTGTTGACTAAATGAAGTTCAATTAATTACTAATAAAATTATGTATAAATCCCAACTCTAACGCCACAAAATTTGAGTAAATTGTATAATCATATACTACTTTTATGTAAGTAGAGGCAAAGCGACAAGTTAAGAGGCATCTTTAGCCCTGAAACTCAGGGATAGTTGAATTATTCCTGAGTTCTTAAGGATTGGGCTGCCAGATAGACTTTAGTCCATTCACCCATCACTTGATGAGTTTTGAGCTTTAACTGTAGAGCTATTGCTTCTATGGAGTTGCCAGACTTCCGTAAATCGAGGATCTGCCGCCCCAGAGGAGTTAATTTTTCATGAAGTTGCTGCCACTGATTTTGAGTTAGCCCCAAATTATTTTCTTGTAAAGAAGTTGCCAGCCAGGAATCCACGAGTTCTGGTTTATTTTTAAGGGCAAAGACACGCACTGCATGGTAGCTAATTTTTTCTCGCAGGCGATAAACTTCTTTGATGGGCTTGTGCAATTTTTTGGCGATCTCATCTTGAGACTTACCTTGGAGATACAGTCGCAGCCATTCCACTGCCTCTGGTCCGAGATTGCCTTGTAAATAATCGGCAAATTCCTGTTGTACCATTTGCCGCACTACTTGTTGTTCTTCTAATTGTTGTGCTTCCTGATATTCCGCGATCGCTTGGTTATCAGCTAAGTTCACGCGATTATCACTGTCATCTGTGAGGATTTCTTCGGAAACTAGCTTGATTAAGTCATTAGTGGGTACTTGGGTTAAGCCACCACGTTGGGTGCGACGTAAGTAGTTAACAAATCTATATACGAGCAGTGGTTGATTGCGTATTGGTCGCATAGAATACTCTTCTATACTGGCAAATAACAAAATGTCTCGTAGCCGTTTATCGGTTGTAAACTCGGCGATACAAGCCATTTGCTGCTGCATGTATTTATCGCTTTGCAATAATTCTTGTACAACTTCTTGCAATACATCCATCACACCACGCTGGCGATCGCGACTTAAAGAAACCCATGTTTGAATTTTATTACGTAATGTAACTAAACTTCCCAAGCGCATGAGCAGGTTGCGATAAGCACGTTCTCGCCCAGTTCCCAAGTAACGTTGACGTAAAATTTTCCAGCGATATTCCATTGCTTGTTTGGCAATATCGAGTTCCTTGGGGTTGAGCAAGTCGAACCGTGTGAAGTCACTGCCTAAAAGCCAGAGTACAATGCTTTCTCTGGTGGCTATACTTTCGTCTGGACAATCCGTAGCTAGACGATTGCCCCAATACTGCACTAATTTTTCTGCCTCCGTTGTCATAGCGAGATTGCGCTCCTTGAAACCCTGTTTTAAAGTTTGCATCACAACCCCCATTTATCGCCCTTAATCTATCTATAATTTGGCAGTTACCTATGAGTCTGTCTTTTCTAGGAAGACATCGCAACTGTTCTATTGTTATTACGTTGTAATTTACGAACTTTATGCAAAATATATGGAAAGATTTCTAAATTTTATTATTACTGAGTTTAATTGCTACAACGATCAAATTCAGCTATCCCAATTTGCAACAAGAATGTAAAAGATACAAGGCGGGGAACCAAGATAGAATTTGACTTTCTTGATGATCTCAAACCTGCTGCCTAGCTACGCTAAGACTTAGTGTTCTGTAGGCAGGGTAGCAGACAAATTCCTATTTAGATATCCGATAGTTGCTAAATTACGCACTAATCGGGGAGAAACAGGGGAGATGATGAGGTTATTCTGTAAGTATTTACACGAGTAAATTTAGATAAGTACCAGATCTTTAATTGCCTGATTAATTAACTTCTTTAGTGGATATTATACAAATTTTTTGCCAAAGGATTATTTTTTAGTGGTTATTAATGTAACTAAGTTTGTTTAAGTATTAAAAACAGTATATCTTCAGACAGGTAAGATTTACTTCTGATGGCTACGAGTAAATAATTAGACTTTACATATGTAACAATACATAATTTAAACGAAAACAAAAAGACATACAGTAATTATTATTGTGAGGTGCCATAAGCGATTGTGCGGAGTGGAATAACGGAGTTAATGGCACTTTGCTAATCACAAGTTTAATAATTGATGAACACATGGACTTTCAACTTTTGACCCCGAAGTAAGGTTTTAAGCCGTACTTCGGACAAAAATTTTTGGTTCACATGGGAGGTGGAAACCCTAACACCACCTGACGCTAGTCAGCGCAAGTCGGAAAAATCACCCAGCGCGGTGGTTCCCTCTTGTAGATGGCCTGCTTTTTTATTGTCTATTGATCAACTTAACGTGATTACCTGTTAGATGAGCGCACAATGGGATTGTTCACAGAATCGCGATACTGTTGTACCTGTTCTGTGTAACCTATGGGCAGAACAGCTTCGACGTTTTCATGGGGACGGGGAATAATTACCCAGGATTCTAGAGTACCGCCATGAACATTTTCTGCGGCTTCAATACCAGCAGCCATAGCCGTTTTCACCTCAGAAACATCTCCACGAATATTGATTGTAAAACGAGCGCTACCCACTCTGATATAACCAACAAGGGTGACTCGACCAGCTTTAACCATAGCGTCTGCTGCTGCTAGTACAGCAGGAAAACCTTTAGTTTCAAGTGCTCCAACGGCCTGTAATGACATTAATAATCTCCTGTATGAAAAACGTATGTGGCGCAATCGATGAATTATACGTAGCTTTGTTACGTAGTTTAATGGCGAATTTGCCTAGAACATACGGAAAGGTTCAGATTCTTCGGTGAAGTGGATGGGTAGAATGGTTTCCACATTTTCTGGGGGATTAGGAACAATGTAGTGGGTGATTACTTGACCGCCATGAGCTTTTTCTCCAGCGGCTATTCCTGCTGCTACTGCGGTTTTAACTTCAGCAACATGTCCCCGAACAGCGACTAACATCCGAGCGCTTTCAGCTTGACCATAATACACAATTGTGACTGCGGCAGATTTTACCATTGCATCCGCTGCTGCTAGCACAGCAGGAAAGCCTAAGGTTTCAATTACGCCAACCGCCATTGGCATGGCATTAGCTCCTGAGTCAAAAAATGAAGTGATATCAATTGTACGAGGCTTTCGTACCAATTTTGACATTTGGCAAAATTTTCTGTCAGCCCCTTACTGTAAACTAAAAATTATGTTTCCTAGTTTTTTACCTTCCACAGTTGGGCAACTGACAGAATCAGCCTCCATCGCCTTGGCGCAAAGCATTCAAAGCCAGGCGATCGCTACCCCTTTAATTAATCAACTCATTACCACTACCTATGTACAACAAGGTGATGGTGGTACACCTATTTTATTAATTCACGGTTTCGATGGTTCAGTGTTAGAATTTCGTCGCCTTTTGCCACTGCTGGCAGAGGATAATGAAACCTGGGCAGTGGATTTGTTGGGATTTGGGTTTACAGACAGAATCCCAGGCTTACAATTTAGCCCCATTGCCATTAAAACTCATCTATATCATTTCTGGAAAACCCTGATTGACCGACCTGTAATTTTGGTAGGTGCTTCAATGGGGGGTGCAGCCGCAATTGATTTCACCCTGACTTACCCGGAAGTAGTAGAAAAACTAGTTTTAATAGACAGTGCTGGGTTGAAAGGCGGTTCACCATTAAGCAAATTGATGTTTCCGCCATTGGATTCCTTCGCAGCTAATTTTTTGCGTAATCCCCAAGTACGCGATCGCATTTCCCGCACTGCTTACAAAAATAAGCTTCTAGCGTCGCTTGATTCTCAATTATGTGCCGCATTACATTTAGAAATGCCCAATTGGCATCAAGCTTTGATTACTTTCACTAAAAGTGGCGGCTACAGTGCTTTTAAACTGAAGCAGCTTGCAGAAATTGTGCCACCAACTTTAATTTTGTGGGGTGATACAGATCAGATTTTAGGTACAGTAGATGCCAAAAAATTTGCCAGATCAATTCCCCACAGTCAACTAATCTGGATTCAAGATTCCGGCCATGTCCCACATTTAGAACAACCACACATAACCGCACAACACATTTTAGAATTTCGGAAATTTGTTCGTAGTCAGGACTTTAGTCCTTAATATTGTCAGCACTAAAGCGCCTACTACAAACCCGCGCAACTATTAATCTATAATCACCACGCAGTCCAAATTACCTAGTCGTATAACCAAGTATTAGCGGCAAAATCGTCTTCTTCTTTCTGACGTTCTAACAAATGTTCTGGTACACGGTGGGATTTTCTATAGCCCATTGGGTCATATTTTTCTTTGACTTGAATTGCGGATTTATTTTCTTTTTCTTGTTGCAATAAATTCTTTTCTTTCTCTTGTTTCAATAATTCTTTTTCTCTTTCTTGTTTCAAAGAATTATTTTCTTCTATGAGTTGAGAATTAGCTTCGGCCAGGTGTATTGCTGCTTTTTTAGCTTCTTGCAGTTCTTTTGTTAATTTTTCCGTCGAGGCTTTTTGTTCAGACACATTTGACTGCAAATCTGCAATTTGCTGCTGAAGAGATTTTTCTTTGTCTTGCTTTTTTTCTAAAGTTTCTTTTAACTCTTTGATAATAATTTCCAAATCAGCCTTAGTAGGAATGGTGCGTTTAGCAGCAGTTGGTTCTGGTGTCTGCGTTGGTGATGCTGCTGCGGCTGAAGTATCTTGTTCAGTAACTTCTTGCGCTGTAACTTCAATCACCGATTCATTTTCATTCGTTGTCAATTTTTCTGCTTCTTCTTGTATTAAATCAGACAAACGTTTCTTAACCATTATTTTCTCCAATCAAGCAGTAATTCATCAGCTACACGGCGGTAGTCTAACTCCGCCTCCCGCGCATTCTTTCCTCGCCATTGAGTAATCGCTACACCCTCCAGTGCAGCCCTTTCATGAGCTTTATAGGTACGGATGAAGGCTTTGCAAACAGGAATTCCCAACCGCAATAGAGTTTCTTGTGCTTCTCTGGCTTCGCCCACACTTCTAGCATCAACTTTAGTTAGCAGTACCCGATGGGGAACTCCCACAGGTCTAACGGATGTCTTGACTGTCTCAACAAGAACCGCTAAATCCATAGCAGATGGTGGTGTTGGCAAAACTAAATAATCTGCGATCGCTACTACTGTCACTAATGCTTCAGAGTGCAACGCCGGGGGCGTATCCACCACTACTAAATCGTAACCTGTTATCTTTCTTAAATCACCTAACAGTTGCGGATTACTTTCTTGGGATAGATCAAAATCCATCCCATTCTGATTACGCCCTGCCCACCAACTGGCAGAACCTTGAATATCTGCATCAATGAGAATTACCTTGCTTTTTTTCCCAAATTGTGCAGCCAGATTAACTGCGGTAGTCGTTTTACCGACTCCTCCCTTACCGTTGAGAATAATAATGATTTTTGGCACTGCTTACTTCCGACGCTGCCTTAGATGAATATACCGCTTTGTGTGGCCTCTCATCACAGAAATATTCATAAAATTAGAGAGAGGTTTTCCAGATACCGTGAAAAACTAGACGTAGGTCGGCACGAAAATTTCAATGTAACGAGAGTCTCCAACGTAAACTAAAGTCTAAAGGCATACCTCCACTTAGCGCGTAGCGTGCCTTAGGCTCTAGCAATCACAAGGTTTTTGGGGATTTTATATTCTGTTACATAGTTATGTTTATTTGTGCTTACCTACTTATCTCCTTATCTGAGTTTTTCGTAAGCAGCTAAAATAATTTTTTCTGTTTCATCCCAACTAATACATTTATCAGTTACAGAAACTCCATACTTTAATTCTTCTCGTTTACAATTCATAGATTGATTACCTTCATACAAATTGGATTCCAGCATCACACCGACTATTGAAGTATTACCATCAACTACTTGTTGAATCACATTTTCCAAAACACTAGACTGTAATTTGTAGTCTTTATTAGTATTACCGTGACTACAGTCGATAACAATCCTGGGAGATAAATTCGCCGCCTTTAATTTATCTTCTACTAATTGGACATTGGCAGCATCAAAGTTGGGTTGATTACCGCCTCGTAAGATAACATGACCATAGGGATTTCCCCTAGTTTCAAATACACTCACCTGTCCCTTGTGATTGATTCCTAAAAAATTATGCGGGCTTTTCGCTGATTGTAGAGCATTTAAAGCTACCTGAATATTCCCATCAGTACCATTTTTAAAACCCACAGGCATCGAAAGTCCACTGGCCATTTCACGATGAGTTTGTGATTCAGTAGTTCGGGCGCCAATAGCAGACCATGTAATTAATTCACTAATGTATTGAGGGATAATAGGGTCTAATGCTTCTGTTCCAGTGGGTAAATCTAATTCTGCTATTTTTAATAAAAGACTACGTGCAGTTAACAATCCTTTTTCTACATGAAAAGAATCATCCATATCTGGATCATTAATCAATCCTTTCCATCCTACCGTTGTTCTGGGTTTCTCAAAGTACACCCTCATAATGAGTAGCAGTTTATCTTTAACTCGTTCAGACAAATCTTTCAATTTCTGGGAATACTCAATAGCTGCTTGTGTATCATGGATTGAGCAAGGTCCCACCACTACGAATTTTCGGTGATCCTGAAAATCTAAAATATTTTTTATTTCCTGTCTATGTTTCAAGACAGTTTGTTCCGCTAATTTCGTTAAGGGTAATTTTGCTTTGACTTCGTTGGGTGTTAATAATACGTGAGAGTTCTTAATGTTAGTGTTAAATAATTTATTATGCATAGAAAATTTTCGTGTAGTTGTGGCTACTTTACTTGTGAGCAAAAATTGATATACATATTTTAAATCAAAAGTACAACATCAACTTATATAAATTTAAAATAGCCTGGTTTTTTGTCTGATCAATTTCTAATTACCTAATATTTGAGTATGTCAATAAATACTGATATGGCAATCTTCAATGTGATATGTAAAAAAGTTTCAATAAGCTGGGTAAAGCTCAGTATATCTAGGTTCTGGTAGGCAAAGCCAACTTAAAGGTATTTCAAAAATCAAATAGAAGTGCCATCTATCATTGTTTTCTTTTCATAACTTACAGGAGTTTTACCACTATAATCTGCTATTTTTGCCTGAAAATGACTGAAAAAAGGGGGAAAGACTTCCCCCTTGACTTGTTTATAAAAATGATGTGTTGATGCTAGTGTATTTTATTACAGTCGCTCAGTATCTGAGGATATCCTTCCTACTCTCTCTTACCAACTATATTAATGCCATACAAAAACCTTTGCTTCGTATGGCCCTAAATCTGTAATGATGCCATCATCTCCTACTTCAACATCATAATCACCCGTCCATTCATGCCATGTACCACCACAAGGAAAATTAGGAACGTGATAACCAGCTAAAAAGCTGTCAGAGAAATTCGCCACAACCACAACACGAGATCCTTCATCGTTCCAGCGGCTATAAGCTAACACCTTAGCTTCTACATTTTCGTGAATAAATTCAATATTTTCCGTATAAAGGGCATGATTATTTTTACGCAGATGAATCAACCCTTTATAGTAATCCCACAAGCTACGATTTAAATCATTACCTGGCAAAGTCCAATCGATTTTAGATGATTCTGGTTGTTTAGGTTTATATTCACCAAATTCTTCACCCATCCAAATTAAAGGCACACCAACCGATGTCATGAGAATAGCTGCGCCCAATTTAGCCCGATTAAAACCTGCTTCATCAAAAATATCACGATTAGCCAGTTCTAACATAGTCCGTTCATGGTCATGGTTAGTTAGGTAATTCACCACATTGGTTGCACCCATAAAACCTTGACGTTTCGCATCAATGGCATCTTTGAGACTTTCTAAATCAAAAGTATCACCACAAATATGCACCATAATGGTATGACGGAAGCTATCGTGCCAACAACCATCCATTGGGCCATCTATATTGGTGATATCTGTTGTTTCTGGTATATGTTCGGCAATATTATAAAAAGGCTTAGTACCAGCGGTTTTTTTGGCTTCTTGCACAATCCAGTGCATGAAATCATAATTGCCAATTTGCCGAGCAGCATCATAGCGAATACCATCTACATGATATTCTTCAATCCAAAAACGGATCGTATCACCGATAAATTTCCGTGCTGGGTAAGTATCTAATTTTTCGTCATAGTGTTCGTAATTAAACTCAGGACCCCAGTTATTATCAGGATCACGCGGAGAATGGTGATACCAATAATCATGGTCAATCTGGGTTAATGGACTTGATGCTTCTGAGTGGTTATAAATGCCATCCATAATCACACGAATGCCTCTACCATGACACTCGTCAATGAGGTGCTTTAATCCAGTGCTAGAACCGTAACTAGATTCGGTGGCAAAGAAATGACGCGGATTATAGCCCCAGCTATAGTCCCCAGGATATTCTTTGATAGGCATCAACTCAATGGCGTTGATTCCTAAGTCACACAAGTAATCTAATTTTTCAATTACATGTTTATATTTACCACGGGCATACGGGTCATCTTCTCCACCAGAAAAGTCTCCCACATGCAATTCATAAATTACTAATTCATGGTCAGGAGGTAAGGGTTTATCTTCGTGTTTCCAAACATATGTATCAACAATTCTTTCTCCATCCTTAATCCGGACAACACCGTTATCTTCACCACTCAATTCATCAATATCGGTAGCATAAGGATCTGTAACATCAACCCACTCTTCTGGTTCAAAAAACCATGAGTTTGATTGTACCCGGAATTTATATTGATAAACACCATCTTCGAGTTCCACAGTTGTCCGAAAATAGCCATCCTCGCCCTTTTTCATGGGGATTTCTTGCCAATCAGAAAAACTGCCTTTTAAGGTAGCTCCTTTGTTATAAGGTGCAAATAAATTAAACTCAATAGGCTTTGCCATAAAATTGTTTGGAATAGAAAATGTAGATATGAGTATTTTCTAATCATAAAATCAATTTGCAAATCAGTCCTAAGAGATAATTAGTAAATTACTTCCTCTGTCTGGGGTTGGATTGTCTTGTACTTAAATAGGTTGTTTATTTACCATTAAATGCCAAGATTACCCCTGACTCAACTATAAATAAGTAGCTACTGTCATTAGGCAGAAATAATAAAAAGATAACGAAAAATTTTTCTTAATGATTTTTGTAAACACCAAAAACATTATATCCCCGCTTTATTGAAAAGTCAGGGATATTTTTATATTTAACAAAAGTAAGTATACAGTTAACACATAATACAATTTAATCGCAATATTTGCTAATGTAATCAGTCAGGTTGATTAATATGATCTTCCCAATAACTTAATAACCAATTTGCTGCCGTAGCTCTGCGAGTTTGCCGAGGCCCAAATTCACCAATTTTATAACCCTTGAAGCCCAACTTTTCTTTAGCAATTTGTTTGTTGGCTGGAGGAATAGAACGAGTTAATTTAACCGTTGCTGGGCGACTCTCTAGAAAATCAGGTGGTTGTGGGTATTCATTTCGCCATTCTGCCGCAACTTCGCTATTATCCCATATATCAGTTGAAGAGTCATAGCGATAGCCTAAATAATGCCATACTAATCGGTTGACTGTAGCATCATCAATTTTATCATTGAGAATTGCCCAGATAGTTTCTGTATTAAGTGGTGGCAAGTTAAACATAAGCAACTAAAAATTCACAATTCACGTGTTAAACATGTCTGACATTGGTAGATTGCCAAACATAGGAATGATTTTATCTCTATCTACACCTGCTGAAAGATTTATCCGTCAAAAGCAGACGTATTAGTGAGAAAAACTCGATAATGCATCAACAAAGCAGGTAGACTGGAAATCGTAATGCATAGTCCAGTCAATGCAAAATTCTACACCATTGCCAAAGATTGTACGCGCCCATGTATTAATTTCCGGTCGAGTGCAAGGGGTGGGTTATCGCTATGCTACCGTCGATACAGCCAGCCAGTTGGGGTTAACAGGTTGGGTGCGGAATCTCCCTGATAACCAGGTGGAGGCAGTTTTTGAAGGGATGCAAGTGGTCGTTGAAGAAATGATTCGCTGGTGTCACATTGGCCCACCTGCTGCGGTAGTCAAAGATGTTGTAGTTGAATATGAACAACCTGAAGGTTTGCGGGGGTTTGAAGTCAAGCGTGTTGAGTAGTTGAGTTTCTGAGATCAATGTTGGGTTGCGTTGAGGTTAAACACACTTATAAAAGTCCGGCATAATTGTATCCTGAAAATTCACACCACTGAGGTTAGCATCCTGAAGATTAGCACCCCTCAAATTAGCTCCTTGAAGATTGGCCCCTGATAAATTTGCTCTTGAGAGGTTAGCCCATGATAAATTTGCACCTCTTAAGTCAGCTTCACTGAGGTTAGCCCGCAACAAATATGCACCACTCAGGTGAGCTTGGGTGAGATTGGCTTTGTATAAGTTAGTTTGATAAAGGTAAGTCCCCATCAGTTCTGCTGCGTGTAAAATGGCTTCGCTAAGGTTAGCCGCAATTAAGTTAGCTCCCATCAAGTTGGCAAAACAAAGGTTAGTCCTCATTAACTGCGCTGTACCCAAATCGGCATCTCTTAAGTTTGCGTCTCTGAGATCAGTGCCAATTAAGTTGGTATTAAAGATAACAGCGCTTTGCAGATTTGCCTGGCTTAAGTCAGCTCCAATCAAATTAGCATGACTGAGATTGGCCTGAGTCAATATAGCGCTGCTTAAGTTAGCCACACTAAAGTTTGCTGCGCTTAAATTCGCTTCTATGAGCGTGGCTTGATGAAGGTTTGCACCACTGAGTTCAGCACCTTTAAGGTTAGCCCGCACTAATAAAGCATGACTTAAATCTACCTTGTTCAAGTTAACTTCTTGGAGTTCTGCACCTCTGAGGTTATCTCCTTTGAGGTCGGCGGCGCTTAGGTCTAATTTTATTTGCGGATTTTGCTGTCGCCATTTTACCCATGTAACTGCACCTGCTTTGAGTAAAGTCAGATGCTCTAGATTTGCCATTTTCTCTCCTTTACTCATTTGCACTCTGGGGATGTACCCGACCAGCGACATTTTCTATCGCCGCTAATGCTCCCGCCGCACCTGCGAGGATATCCCGTTCTTCTCCACCTAAGTACAGTCGGCCAAAGCTGCCTACGGCTTGCACTTCTAGGATGTTAATTGCTGCGGCTTTTTCGGCTTCATTGGCAGCTAGTGCAGCGTAAGTAGCAGGCTGAACTTCTAAAACATACAGGGTTTGTCCTGCTAGTAGGAGTTGTCCTCGGCGCGTGCGATTGATTAATTGTGTTTGGTAGGCATCAATGTTGCGGATAATTTGGTTAGAAACAACACGCGGTTTGAGACATTCCTCTTTTTTAACTCCTAGTGCCGCCAAAATTGCTTGACCCGCAGCCCGCGTTTCTCCTTGGGAGCTAGAATGAATTTCTAGTAGACCATAGAGTCGTTCAACTACCTGTACTCCTGGGCGCACCGAGGCAGATTTTAGCGCTACATCTGTAATACGATTAATTTCAATACCCGGAGAGATTTCAATCCATAATGATGTATCTCCTGGCAATGGCAAAAAACCTTGGGCTACTGTTCCCATATAAGCTGCATGTTGAGGTTGCAGGCTGTCGAGAAAGACAAAACTGCGTAGTTCTATTCCCAAGGTTATACTCTCCAGTCATGAGGATACAAGTTAACTATTGCAATGTGTGAGTGTAACCTTAAACTACCATAAGGTTTGGTACTGTGTTATTACCTATGGCTGGGGTCAAGTGTTTGAATTTCTGCCTGGAGATTGGCGCGAGCAGATTGTTCGGCAACCTCAAACATCAAAGGTGTATGATAAATACGCGGCCGCTGCAAAAAACGCTCTAAAATTTGTCTACGACCTGTAATGTATTCTAATTCCGACAACCATGCATATTCTTGGCGAATAGCATGGGCGTATTGTCGGTACTGGGCTGGGTTAGTTGCCAAAATAGCCAAATCTGCATCGAGTAAGACTTGGCTATCATGGTCATCAGTAACGGCTTGGTGATATTTAGTGTGTAAAATGAGACGGCTAATATTAGTAATATTACGGTGAAAAATACCCAAATTACTCAGCACCTTACAAGCATAGTCTGAGCTTTTTTCTTCATTATCTTGCGCCTGGCTGTCATATACTACATCATGAAACCACGCTGCAAGTTTCACAGCAACTAGGTCATGAGCGTAGGCTTGCAAAGTATCAATTGTGCTGAGGACGTGTTCAATGTGTTGGAGTGTGTGGTAGTGGCGATCGCCTGTAGAATAAGCCTCTACCAAATCAGTAAAGGCTTGCTCAATTGCTACTTGATCAAATCCCAAATTTTGGAATGTATGTTGCCATGAACAAAATAATTGCATTACTAGTACTCTACAGCGTAAATAAAGCCAACCTTCTAAATTAGCGAATAGCCTATTTTATAAGTATTTTGACTACGGCGCGGTGGTACTAGTGGTTCATCTCATGAATATTGAAGGGTTAAATAAAATATTAATTTCTGGTAACTATTAATATACTTTGGCGTGCATTTACTGCTCAGGGACAGTTCTAGAAAAAGGAATCACCAGAGGACTGAAGACACAGAGAAATAAGGAACAAAGAAGTTTATTGTTTTAGGTTGTCGGATGTTTATTTTTCAGTCCCTAAAATCTGGGGTTCATTACTTTGATTACTTTTTAAATTCTTGAAGAGTTTATCAATAATCCAGGTCAGTAATTGTGGCGAATATCGTTTGAGAAAATGGGTATTTTTAGCTGTTGCATCGGGAAATACGTGTAGTTCGTTGTGAATAATTCCTCGAATTGTGGCGCGCATTACCTTAGCAGGATCAGTTGCTAAATTTTCTGGGAAGCCATGAAAACCTTCTGCTAAAGTCCCTAAACGTTCCGACTGAAGAATCGGGGTGCGGCTAAAAGAAGGATAAACAACTGTCACTTTCACATTGTAATCTTTGACTTCTTGGAAAAGTCCTTCACTAAATCCCCGTAGACCAAATTTGCTAGTTGCATAATGAGCCATTCCACTCGGTGCATACCAGCCCGTTACCGAGGAAATATTGACAATGTGACCTTTTTGACGGGCAATCATATCAGCAATGAAAAGGGCACTTAATCGCATTGGGGTGAGTAAATTTATTTGCATCAGACGCTCCCATTTTTCACTAGGAATTTCGTCCATGCGGCCAAAAAGTGCAATCCCAGCATTATTAATTACAATATCAACAGGTATATTGAGTTCCTTTACTTGACGATACAGAATTTCACATCCCTCGCGGGTAGAAAGATCTACAGACATGCAAGCAAGTACTTCGCCAATTCCAACTTCATGGTGAATTACTTCTATTTGTTCGTACAGTAACCTTTCATCTACATCCGTCAAAATTAGTCGGCTACCAGCTGCTAATAACTGTCGGGTTAGTTCCTGTCCGAAACCACCAGATGCACCAGTGATCAGCACAACAGCCTTGTTTAGCTGGGTCATATTTTTATTGCAAGAGGTCTATTGCAAGCTATTAGTTATTGAAGCGATCGCTTAGTTTTAGAAGTTTTAGGGATCAGGCAAAGCAATGGCATTTAATCATTCATGAATCTTGACATAAAACAATTTTATGGAGGAATTATCAATATTTGGTAATTTTTACAGATTTTCTTTCTAATGCTAAAGTTATTCTGTGGAAATTAGACGAGCGATGGGTAATGATTGAGTTTTGCTGGTAAATAGAACATATCTTACATTTAGTGTCCTAATTTATCTGGCTGTTGCTATACAAAAATAACCAATTATTTATAGTTTGCGATCGCTTGAGGTGTACAAGATGGTTTGTTAAACTTGATACTGAAATATTGTCTTGTCCCAATGGCAAAATCCGCAGATGTCAGCACCAAAAGGTTAATTAGTCTCGCACCCGATAACTGGGTAAGATGGGTAACACAGCTACCAGATATTGTTGTCAGTGAAATTATCAATACAGAATTTCAGTGGATTAGCCGAGAAAGCGACGTTTTAATCCGCGTCCAAAATCCTCAAGGCGAGGAATTTCTAGTTCTCAATGAATTACAGTTGCGCTACAGTGCCAAAATGCCGCGTCGGATGCGTGCCTATGCAGGGCTAGCAGAAGAGAAATATAATTTACCAACTTATCCCGTATTAATCAATATTCTCAAGTCTACAAATGCAGAAATTCCCACAACATACACATCCAATGTTGCGGGTTTACAAGTACGTCAAGACTACCGAGTAATTAATTTATGGGAAGTAGATGTCAATATAACTTTTCAACAACCGTTACCTTCATTGCTTCCCTTTGTACCAATTCTCAAAGGTGGACAGGATGAATCTACAATTCGAGAAGCTTTACAGATTTTACGTGCGGATGAACAATTAAACCAACTGGAGACGGTTTTAGCATTTTTTGCTACGTTTGTATTAGAGACGGCGTTAGTTCAAGAAATAATGAGGTGGGATATGGCTGTTTTACACGAGTCGCCTTGGTATCAAGAAATATTACGCGAGGGACAAGCACGCGGTGAAGCACTAGGTGAAGCACGCGGTGAAGAACGTGGACAAAGACAAGGAATAATTTCTAGCATCGAAACTAGCTTAGAAGCAAAATTTGGCAGTGATGGCTTGGAATTGATGCCGCAAATTGTCCAAATATCTGAATTAGAACGATTAAGATTGATTTTACGGGATATTATCACAGCAAATACAGTGGGAGAATTGCGGCAAATTTTGTAACCCCAAATTTTTCCAATAATATTAAATTAGATACTTTCTTTGTATCTAGCTAACAATTTCGGAATGTAATCATAGCCATCTACACCAATAATGGCAATCATTTTAGGACGGTGTTGCTGTAATAAACTTTGGAAAGCTTCTGCTCCTATTTGTCCTTGTAAAATTGTGAGTAAACCTGCGGGTTGTCGCCACTCATTAGAAGCAATTTGTTCTAGTAAATACATGCCTAAGGCACCAGTATAAATAGCTTTCTCTGAGTTTTGTAGTTGATAATAAGCTTCAGACAAATAAGCTAGATTACGTCCTTGAAGATACAAGTCGCCGGAAATTTGGGCTGTTTTAAAGGCATTTTCTAAGTAGGGAATTGCTGCTGGTGCTTGACTTATAACTAGATAAGCAATACCTAAACTACTAAAACATAAGGCTTTACTTTGAATATCATTTAACTGTTCTGATAACTTTAAACCTTGTTCCAAATAGTTAATAGCTGTTTCATAAATTTCTGGCTCTATTTGTTCGAGTTGTTGGGCTTGCATCACTTCGCTGTAACCCAAATTTACCAGGGCGTTGGCTTCTCCGGTGCGTTCTCCCGTTTGCCGACTCAGCATTAATGCCCGCTGACTATAGTTAATCGCTTCAGGATAATTTTTCTCTTGTACATAGGTACGGCTGAGGTGGTTCAAATTGGCAATTTCACAAGGGCGATCGCCTGCATTTCTAGAAATTTCTAGTGCTTGCTGATGAAATTGGATAGAGCGCTGATATTGTCCTAAAGCACGCTGTGAATAGCCAAGGAGTGTCAAAATTCTGGCTTTTTCCTGGGTTCTGGCAACTCGTCGCAGTGGTTCATCTAAATAATCTAAGGCATCACGTAAAGAACTACCAGAGAAAGAAGCAAAAATTCCCCCGTAGAGAGGAAAATATGAACGCTGGGAAAAATTGCGGAGAATTTGCAGCATCACTTGGGAACAGGCATTACTGTATATTGCCCTACTCTGAAAACCACTTGCCAATTGACTCCAAATTACGGCAAAGGTTAAGAATGTGGAAATCGACAACTTTGAACCGGCTTGGATGTTATAGGCTTGTTGGTCAAACCAGTTGACTAAACCTAGTTGTAAATACTGCAAAATTAATGCCATCTCTACCCAGTCACCAAGGGTAAGATTGTTATGGCGTTCGGCAAATTCAATGGCAGATTGTTCCATTGCTAGGGTGCGAAAAAATGCTTGGGGAATATCACTTTTAACTTGTTTGGCCCAAGTTGCCCAAGGGCCACTTTCTCCAGGGACACCGCCAAATCCCAATTGCTGATTTTGCTCATACATCCAACTTACCAAGTCGTTTTGCAATCTTTGCCGAGCATTTAAACCACGGGTAATTCCTTGGGTGATTTCCTGCAAGTCCAAATCTACCTGAGCAAATTGTTGTAAAGCTTTGGATAACTGCTGTAGTTGTTGCGAATTTGGTGGCTGTTTTTGATTGGGATCGATAACCCGTAAAAATGTCGCCAGACGTTCATCAGTAGCAGCGGTAGTTATATCCTTAACTGCCGAGGCGATCGCTTCTGTAGCTTTATTTTGTTCCCAATATCGCTGCCATTGGCTTTGAATGGTCTTAATTGCCCTCAAACTCCGATTGGCTTTAGATTTCTTCAATTCATCGGTTTCATTATCTACTTGAGCTTGGATGGTGCTGAGGCGATCGCTCAAAACTAACTCAAAGACTTCCCCTGTCCCCGAAGTAATATTTTTCTGCAACATTTGATACACCATTTCTACAGAGCTAACTTTGCCCTGGAGAGTGGCTTGGACAATTTCATCAATTAAGGCGAGATATTGATCACGTAATGGCAGAGATTCTGACACTGTAGCTACTGGAGAACGTCAATTCTCATTTTAATGGGGATTGGGGATTAGAGACTGGGGACAAGGGGATTACCAATTAGTTAGTCTTTCCCCCATCTCCCCACGCCCTACCTTACCAATTGATCGGCAAAATTGAAGAACTGACGCATTAACCCTTTGGTGACTAAAATTGTGGTCAATAAATTAGCGATCGCCACCATGAAAATAATTAAAATTTCGTAGGAGACGGCATCTAGGGGCCTGATTCCTGCTAGTAAC
The DNA here is from genome assembly GCF_963920895.1 of Anabaena sp. CCY 9613. NCBI lineage: Bacteria > Bacillati > Cyanobacteriota > Cyanophyceae > Nostocales > Nostocaceae > Anabaena > Anabaena sp. CCY 9613. Next base: position 156,809 of record NZ_CAWUDE010000010.1, on the reverse strand, counting down.
TGTCCGGTGGTGATGCCGGGGATGGCTACCATACCTATGAGCATCATTTGATTGAGAGTGGGCAGAAACGCGGCTCTGATGGCTTCTTTGCGGTACTGGCTGACTGCTTGCTGGGGAGTTGCACCTAAGCTGAGGTGAGTTTCTATTTCCAACGGTTGAGCGTTTATAGTGCTAACAAGGCGTTCCCCAGAGATGGCGGCGGCGTTCATGGCGTTACCTAAAATAATTCCTGCTAAGGGAATGATGTATCGCGGTTCGTACCATCTATCTGGTTGAATAATTAAGAAGTTAGTGTACAGCACTGTCAAGGCGGTACTGATTAAAATTGCTCCCCAAACCAAAGGCAAAACAGAGGGAATTTTTTGGCTGATGCGGTTTCGTGCGACAATCGCCGTAATTGTCAAAATTACTGCTAAAATCGCCAAAACTGCCCAAGGGTTGTCTAAAGCAAAAATGAAATCTAAAACGTATCCTAATACGAGTAGTTGGAGGATAGTTCTGCCTGTCACAATGGCTAAGTTTAACTCTAGTCCGAGTTTTTCCCAAGCAGATAAACCAATGGCAATGGCCATCAATCCGACAGCCAGTCCTAAATCAACCAAATCGAGCCTAATCAAATCCGTCATGGGTTTTCTCCCTCCTAAGCCGATCTACTTGGAACTTTAATTCCAGGTGTGGGATCTTGGTTGATATGTATCACCTTTTTTACCAACCAATGGTATCCTTAACCATAAAATAAATTCAGTAATATCCCGCTTTGATGCGTATCCGGGGCGACAGTCTTTCAAAGGCTTTTTGATAAATATCTCAATCAGCAAAAATTGGCCGTCGAAGTGCATCCTTTGTATCTTCAACTTAATGAAAACTCATGATCCAAAGCGTAAATTCTATCCCTGCCTTTGATATTAAACAACAATACGCCACCATTGAAGCAGAAGTGAGTGCAGCTGTTCTAGAGGTTTTGGCTTCTGGGCGTTACATTGGCGGCCCCATTGTTGAAGCCTTTGAGCAACAATTTGCAGCCTATCATCAGGTAAGTAATTGTATAGCTTGCAACTCTGGTACTGATGCACTTTACTTAGCATTACGCGCTCTAGAAATTGGTGCAGGTGATGAAATAATTACTACACCTTTTACTTTTGTGGCGACGGCTGAAGTAATTAGTGCTGTAGGTGCCAAGCCTATTTTTGTTGATATAGACACTACTACTTTTAATCTTGATTTACACCAGGTGACTGCGGCCATTACTCCTCAAACTAAAGCCATTATCCCAGTGCATTTATTTGGGCAACCTGTGGATATGACAGCACTGATGGCCATCGCTCAGTCTCACAATTTAGCAGTTATTGAAGATTGCGCTCAATCTACAGGTGCCAGTTGGAACAATCAGAAAGTCGGTAGTATTGGACATATTGGTTGCTTTAGTTTCTACCCTACCAAGAATTTAGGTGGTTGCGGTGATGGTGGAGCCATTACTACTAATGATCCAAAATTGGCTACCAAGTTGCGGGTACTTAAGGAACATGGACAAACAAAGCAGTATTATTACGAGGAAGTTGGTGTAAATAGCCGTTTAGATGCCATTCAAGCGACAATTCTGCAAATTAAACTCCGACACCTCGATACTTGGAATCAGAAAAGGCAGGCGATCGCCGCTTACTACCAAAAATTTCTCAGTCAAGTTCCCGGTATTGTGACACCCCAAGAATTACCTGGTGGTGTTGGTGTCTGGAATCAATACACTATTCGCATCTCCACTGAAGGGCGAAATGGTTCTACAGCTACCTATCGAGACTCGGTGCGTAGTCAATTACAAGAACGGGGAGTCAGTTCAATGGTTTATTATCCCCACCCCCTACATTTGCAGCCCGTGTATCAACATCTGGGTTATCAGCCAGGGCAATTACCCGTGACAGAGTTAGCTTGTCAAGAGGTGCTATCTTTGCCCATGTTCCCAGAATTGACACAGGAACAGCAAGACCAAGTGATTTATGCGTTAAAAGATTGTTTGGGTTAAGGATTGGGAAAGAGGCAGGGGGGCAGGGGGGAAATTTCTTCGTTACTCCCCACTCCCCACTCCCTAACTAAACGATCGCCTTATTAGCTATAGCTATGGCTTCAACTAAGCCGCGCACAGCAGCAATCATGGCTACTTCGCTATTGAGTTGGTTAATGGCGGAACCTACACCAACGCCTGCGGCACCGGAGGCGATCGCTAGAGGTGCGGTAACGTTAGAAATACCGGAAGCACAGAGTACAGGTACTGATACCACACGGGAAATTTCATAAGCGGCGGCTAAGGTGGGGGCGGCTTTTTCAATTAATCCCAAGGTTCCAGGGTGTGCTGGCTGGCTGCTGGTACCGCCTTCGGTTTGAATAATATCAGCACCGGCTTTAACTAGTTCTTCTGCAAGTTGTACTTGTTGATCTAGTTCTAGGATGTGGGGAACGGTGACAGATAAGGTGATTTCTGGCAACAGGGCGCGGGTTTGGTGAGTTAGTGCTAAAACTTCTTCTGCTTCAAATCTGCGTCCTTGAGCATAAAAACTATCAAAGTTGCCAATTTCAATTAAATCTGCACCAGCAGCTACAGCTTGAACAAATTTTTCTGGATCTACTGCTGATACACAAACTGGTAACTTAATCAAATTTTTTGCTAACTCAACTAATGCCGCATCAGCTGCAATATCGACAAAAGTCGCACCACCGAGTTCAGCCGCTTTAATTATGGCAGCAACGTGATCGCAATCAAAATTATTCAAACCACTGATCACTTTCAAAACGCTGCGGTTGGTAAATGCACGTTGGAGAGTAGAATGCATTGTCATAGTTCTTCTTTTGAGGCTACGAAAATAAGGCCTATTCTACCGTTCCTCTGTCAGCAGAGTAGAAAAGCCGCAAAAATCTATGGTAGTTGCCATATCTTAATACTCCGATCTTTACTACCACTAATGAGGGTTTTGCCATCTGGGCTAAAAGCCACGGCAAAAACTTCGGCTGTATGCTCTCGGAAATTATGTATCACTTGTCCTGTGCTGAGGTTCCATACTTTTACCGTGTTGTCATCACTGCCAGTAGCTATAGATATACCATCCGGGCTAAAGGCGATCGCATTGACATCAGCATTATGTCCCGCAAAGGTGCGTATTTGTTTACCAGTATTGAAATTCCACAGTTTAACAGTTCTATCATCGCTGGCACTAACCATTAAATTACCGTCTGGACTAATGGCTAAGGCGTTGACATCAGCCGAATGTCCTGTCAAAGTAAATATTTTTTCTCCTGTGTTTAAATTCCAAATTTTAATGGTATCGTCAGTACTACCACTGAGAAAAGTCTGACCATTTGGATGAATAGCTACAAATAAAACTTCTCCTAAATGACCACTGATAGTGCGAATTTCTTCTCCCGTATTGAGATTCCACACTTTAATCAGCGAGTCATAACCACCACTTACCAAAATTTGATTATCCGGGCTAACGGCAACTGAATGAACATAACTTTTATGTCCTTTCAGCGTGCGAATTTTTTCTCCTGTATGCAGATTCCACACTTTGATGGTGTTATCCTTACTACCACTGACAAGAGTTTGCCCATCCTGGCTGATTGTCACAGCATAAATCCAGTCTGAATGTCCTTCAAAAGTGCGGATTTTCCGTTTTTTTTCTAGATGCCAAAGTTTAATCGTGGTGTCATCACTACCACTAGCAAAGATTGTCTTCCCAGAACCAGAGTTTTGCAATTGTGGTTGGAAGGCTAGGGAATTAACATCAGCTAAATGTCCAGTCAAAGATAAATTTTGCCAAGAGTGCAGAAATCCCCCAAAACCCAACAGCAAAATCACACCAGCACAACCAATGAGGCGTTGATGGCGCAATCCAATTTGTGGTTGAATTACAGTCTTAGGAAAAACTGAGGATTGCAAATGAATATTCGACGGTAAAGGCTGTATGGGACTTACTGCCTGTTTTCGCTGTGGTATATCTTGTAGCACTTCATCTGCTGACTGGTAGCGATGTGCTAAATCTTTTTGTAACAGCTTATCTAACACCTGTTGTAATTTTGTGGATATAGGCGACTGCAAATTTTGCCGCCAACCTGACACCCAGCTATAGCCCTGTTCCATATACAAATGATATGGATGAATAGCCGTTAACAGATAAAAACAGGTTGCACCTAAACTAAATAAATCACTAGCTGGATATGCCAAACCATTTTTCATCTGTTCCATTGGTGCATAGCCATAGGAACCGATACTAGTACCAGTATGTTCCATAGAAGTTGCCGTTACTTGCTTGGCAACTCCAAAATCAATCAAGACTAAATTACTGGCAGAAAAAGAATTAGTATCTTGAGAACAGCGACGAATTATATTGTCGGGTTTTAAATCGCGGTGGATGACTTGATACTCATGAATAAACTTCAAAACTGGTAATAATTCCCTGAGAATTTGCCAAATTTGCTCCTCGCTGAAAGTTCCCTGCTGTTTCAACTCCTGGCGTAAAGTTTGCCCTGGGATTAACTGTTGTACTAAGTATAAATAATGATCCTGCCGAAAATAAGCATACAAAGTAGGAATCTGGGGATGTTCTCCTAACTGTTGCAAACGCCGAGCTTCTTCGTGAAACAATTCAGTAGCCTTATGTAAAGCGGTAGTACCTGAAACTCGCGGTGCTAACTGCTTAACAACACAATGTTCTTTGAGCTTATCTTCATCTTCTGCCAAAAAAGTTCTGCCAAAGCCCCCACCGCCCAGTGGCTGGATAATGCGATAGCGGTTTCGCAGTAGTGGTATTATTCTTGTCCCACAACTCTGGCATAATTCTGTACCATCAGCATTGAGGGGGTTATCACAACTGGGATTGAGGCAGTAGCTCATATTTAGTTATTCATCAGCCGTTGTGAATTATATCCATATTTTCACCTACATTGTTCATATTTGCGATCGCTAACTGGAAAATAGGAGCGAGGAAGTTTCCTTCCCTGCTTCTTCAATCTCCTCATCTTGCCATTCCCTCTTATGATGATAAATATCAGAAAAATATAAAGTCGCCACAATTCCACGGCAAAACATGGGTAGTATTTGGGAAATCGATTTTTACTCTCGTCCTATTTTGGACGACAATCAGAAAAAAGTTTGGGAAGTTTTAGTTTGCGAAAGTCCAGGGGATATTCGTACACAGACTGATTCTTTATTTCGCTACGCACAATATTGTTCTAGTACGCAGGTAAATTCGGGTTGGTTACGGACAGCATTGCAAGAAGCAATTGACAAAGCCGGAGAACCACCTATCAAAATTCGCTTTTTCCGTCGCCAAATGAACAATATGATTACTAAAGCTTGTCAGGATGTGGGTATTCCCGCCCAGGCTAGCCGTCGTACTTTAGCTCTCAACCAATGGCTAAAACAGCGCATGGAGGAAGTTTATCCCCAAGAAGAAGGTTATCAAAAAGGGACTAATCCTTCAGTACGTTTGGAAAGTCCTTTACCTCAAAGGTTACCAGATGCTTTAGAAGGCAAACAATGGGCATTTGTTAGCTTACAAGCTGCGGATTTTGCGGAAATGCCAGAGTGGGAAATTGGTTTTGGTGAAGCTTTTCCCCTAGAATTGGCTCATCTATCGCCAAAAACCCGGATTCCTGGGGTATTAATTTTCTCACCGAGAGCATTACCCATAGCCGGTTGGATGTCTGGCTTGGAGTTGGCTTTCTTGAAGTTTGACACCAAACAAGGTGGAAGATTAGTTTTAGAAACTGGTGCTACTGAAAGTTGGATTTTGGCTAATATCAAAAATCCCCAAATTTTAGCAGAAGCTGAAGGTTTTGAAAAAGCCAAACAAAACGCCAACGGCGTGCATTTTATCGGTGTACAATCTGATCCCCAAACCGAATCTTTTGCTGGATTTTGGCTTTTACAAGAGATCAATCTAGCTTAGACTTTAGGTGTATGAGTATCTAAAAATCTAATAAATCCCATGAAGCTACCCGAACTAGATTCTACAACCATAGATCGCATCATAGAAATGGCCTGGGAAGATAGAACACCTTTTGAGGCTATTGAAATGCAATTTGGCTTATCTGAAAAAGACGTAATTAAACTCATGCGACGAGAAATGAAAGAATCTAGTTTTCGGATGTGGCGAGAGCGAGTCACCAAGCGCAAAACAAAACACCTAAATAAGCGAAGTTTTATTGCGGGTAAATTTAAATCAGATAATCAAAAAACCTAAAAGTTTAATTTTTAAACATAAATTATTGTACTAAGTAGAACGATTTGAAAAAACCAAACTATGTGAGGTAATGTAAAAAAAATTGCATTTGTTTCGTAGTAAGGACTTCAGTCCTTATTAGAGGACTAAAGTCCTCACCCTACGGGTGATGCCGACCGATGCCGCAGGCTGTACGTTAGTCGCTCATGGGGGAAACCCCCCGCCGTTCGCCTTTGGCGTCTCCCCTTGGGAGAAGGATGCCCGTTCGCGTAGCGTCTCCTTTAGGAGAAGGGCTGTAGACCGCGCTAACTCACTACAAACCTTTAATTATTTACACCATTCTACTTAATGACTTATGAATATTGGTATTTGGGTATTGGGTGACCAGCTTTGGGAACAACAAGCTGCATTACAAAGTTGTTCTCATCAAGAGAATGTACATGTAATTTTTATTGAATCACTACAACATATCCAAGTACGCCCTTATCACCAGCAAAAATTAGTTTTAGTATGGTCAGCAATGCGACATTTTGCTGAAGAATTACTTCATCAAGCATATGCTGTTACCTACAAAATAGCCGATGATTTCATCACACCCTTAAAAGAATGGATTCAAGACAATCACATTACAGAATTGCGGGTGATGATACCAAATGACCGACCTTTTACCCAATTCATTCAAAGTTTAGATTTGTCTTGTAAAATTACCCTAGTTCCTAACAATCATTTTTTGTGGAGTACAGAAGAATTTAATCATTGGGCTAAAAATCGTAAGCGCCTATTAATGGAAGATTTCTATCGAGAAGGTAGACGACGTTTTCAGATTTTGATGGAGAAAAATCAACCAATTGGGGGTACTTGGAACTTAGATAAAGAAAATCGCCAACCACCCAAAGGTAATCTAAATACACCGCTTACACAGTGGTTTGAAGCTGATGATATTACTCAGGATGTCATCACCAAAGTTAAATCACTTACTATTCCCACTTATGGAGATTTAGAACCGTTTCGTTGGGGAGTAAATCGCTCCCAAGCCCTACAAGTTTTAGATTGGTTTATTCAACATAGATTATCTAATTTTGGCACTTACCAAGATGCCATGATAACAGGAGAAGAAACCATGTGGCACGCCTTAATTTCTCCTTACTTAAATCTGGGGTTACTCCAACCATTAGAAGTTATTCAAGCAGCCGAACAAGCTGATCAAAAGCAGCAAATTCCATTAAATAGTGTAGAAGGTTTTATTCGTCAGGTTTTAGGTTGGCGTGAATATATGCGGGGAATTTATCATTTTGTAGATGCAGATTACCCTGATAAAAATTGGTTTGATTACACCCAACCATTACCAGAATTATTTTGGACTGGTGAAACTAAAATGAATTGTTTACACCAAGTTCTTACTCAAGTGCAACGCACAGGATACGCTCATCATATCCAGCGATTAATGATACTTAGTAACTTTGCTCTCATTGCGGGAATTTCACCCCAAGCGGTAGAAAATTGGTTTCACGCTGCATTTATTGATGCTTATGATTGGGTGATGCAAACAAATGTTATTGGTATGGGTTTATTCGCAGATGGGGGAAGATTAGCATCAAAACCTTATGCTGCATCGGCCAATTACATCAATAAGATGAGTGACTATTGTAAAAGTTGCGTTTATAACCACAAAGAACGAATTGGTGAAAATGCTTGTCCGTTTAATTTCTTTTATTGGAACTTTCTCGATAAACATCGTGATAAACTACAGACTCAAGGGCGGATGAGTTTTATTTTAAAAAACTTAGATAAAATGTCTGCTGAAGAAATACAGTCAATCCGTCAACAATCACAAAAATGGTGGGCTGATACCACTGTGTATTGAAAATTAATCCCCTCTGCGTCACTCTGCGTTAAAAAAAACCACCCCACTCATCTTTTCCTCCAACAAATCCAACAACGCATCAACATCCTTTCCCACCTCCTCAAAACAAACAGGTGGCGGTGGTTCCGGTGCAAACTGAATCAACTTAATCTCACCTTTCCCAATCCCAATCATCACCACTTCCACTTCAGGTTGATGATTATCCACAATTCCCAAAATTTCCTGAAGCCGATTTTCCACCTTATCGTTTAAATTTTCTATCGCTGCTTGAGGACAATAAACAAAATGCGGCGTTGGCTGCAAATCAATCCCCACAGTACCCTGACTGTTACCATTTGCTAACCACAAACCCCAAAACAGCGCCGCCAAATCCCGCTGATTTTCCTTAACAAACTTATCCAACTGACGACGCCACTTGCTATCTCCAGTTTCCGGCTGACTACTACCAAACATCATAATATCTTTGTATCTTTGCGTCTTTGCGCCTTTGCGTGAGAATCATCTTAACCCACTTTGCACACGCCAGAGACTGGCATAAACCCCATTGTGATCCAACAACTCCTCATGAGTCCCAGACTCTATCAACTTTCCATATTCCATCACATAAATACAGTCAGCATTGCGAATAGTAGAAAGACGATGAGCGATCGCAATGGTAGTTCTATCTACTGTAATCCGTTCGAGCGATCGCTGGATAGCCGCTTCGGTTTCATTATCCACCGCCGAGGTAGCCTCATCTAAAACCAAAATTGGCGGATCTTTGAGTATTGCACGAGCAATGGCAATTCTCTGGCGTTGTCCACCAGATAACTTTTGACCACGCTCCCCGACAATTGTCTCATAACCTTGGGGCAGTTCCCTAATAAATTCATCTGCCTCAGCCACCTTAGCAGCAGTAATTATCTCTGATTCTGTAGCATCAAAGCTGCCATAAGCAATATTCTCGGCTACCGTACCATGAAATAAAAATACATCTTGACTCACCAAGCCAATACAGCGCCGCAAATCCCGCAAGTTTAAATTCTGTAATTCAATGCCATCTAGGGTAATTTTCCCAGATTTCACCTCATATAACCGCAATAGCAGTTTCACTAAAGTACTTTTACCCGAACCCGTCGCACCCACAATAGCAATGGTTTTTCCTGCGGGGACTCGCAACGACAGATTTTCAATTACTGGTAATCTATCTTTGTAAGCAAAACTCACATGATGAAATTCCACCTCCCCGCGCACTTTATCCACAGGTAAAGTGATATTTCCCGGATGAATCGCCAAAGGAGTATCCAATAAATCCATCACGCGATTAGTAGAAGCCATTGCCCGTTGATATAAATCAAAGGTATCGCCTAACCTAGTTAAAGGCCAAAGTAAACGCTGGACTAAAAAGATTAATACACTATAAACACCTACAGATATTCTCCCAGCTACTGCTGCCATCCCACCAAACAGTAACAAGGCTGTAAAACTAATTAAAATCAACATCCGAATCAACGGAATAAAAGCAGCCGACAGGGCGATCGCTTTGGAGTTACTTTGTCTATAAGCTATACTTTCTATTTCTAAACGTCCGGCTTCATATTCTTCAGCCGTGAAACTCTTAATCGTAGTAATACCACTCAAATTATTGGACAAACGTCCATTAAGTAAACCTACCTTTTCCCGCACATCAGCGTAACGTGGTGCTAATAACTTCTGAAAAGCTACCGAACCCCAAAGAATAAATGGCATGGGCAAAATTGCCATCCAAGCTATACTAGGAGCCAACACAAAAAATGCCCCACCAATAATGACAACGGTTGTGGCTACTTGAATAATGTCATTTGCTCCCACATCCAAAAAACGCTCTAATTGGTTAACATCATCACTGAGGATAGACATTAAACCACCAGTGCTGCGTTCTTCAAAATAAGCTAATTCCAATTCTTGCAGGTGTTTATATGCATCCAGACGTAAATTATGCTGAATCTTCTGCCCTAAGTTGCGCCACAATAACTTATATCGATACTCAAAAAATGATTCTAGTATCCAAGTGACAACAGTGAGTAAAGACAGAATCAAAAATTGCCCCAAGATATCTTGAATACCAAACTGGGCAATGATAGAGTCCTGCTGCTGAACTACTACATCCACTGCAATCCCAATTAATGCCGGTGGTGCTAGGTCAAAAAGTTTATTCAAAACAGAACAACCAATTGCCAGCCAAATTTGCCGACGATACTCATTCCCGTAGTCAAGCAGTCGTTGAAGCGGATGTGCTGAATGTCTACGCCTTGTCAAAGTTTGATGAGATTTAATTGCTCTAGCCACAGTGATTTACAGTTGCGTGAACTCGATGTTACCACGATGGGGAGAAAGTATCTTGCCTTTGTAGTCTGATTCTTGAGTGGATAGACAAAGGACGTGTCACCATAGTACAGGAGTTGCCAAAAGATGCATAAGGAGATAGAACCTTGAAAAGTCAACAATTGGGGAATTGGCAAACCACAGTTTTCGGAATTGTGTTAGCACTTATTGTCCTCGTCGGACTAAATTCCTTTGTGATTCTCAACCCAGGACAAGCAGGAGTCATCAGCATTTTAGGTAAAGCTAGAGATGGTGCGCTACTAGAAGGTATTCACATTAAACCACCGCTTGTCTCGGTAGTTGATGTGTATGATTTGACAGTACAAAAATTTGAAGTCCCGGCGGAAAGTTCTACTAAGGACTTACAAAATTTATCTGCGAGATTTGCCATTAACTTTCGCCTTGATCCTACAAGGGTAGTTGAGGTGAGAAGAAAACAGGGAACTTTAGCAAATATTGTCTCGAAAATCATCGCTCCTCAGACACAGGAAGCATTTAAAATCGCTGCGGCTAGAAGAACAGTAGAAGAAGCAATTACTAAAAGGAGTGAATTAAAAGAAGACTTTGATTTGGCTTTGAGCGATCGCTTGGCTAAATATGGGATAATTGTGCTAGATACTAGCGTAGTTGACTTAAATTTCTCCCCAGAGTTTGCCAGAGCTGTAGAAGAAAAACAAATAGCTGAACAGCGCGCACAAAGAGCCGTTTATATAGCGCGGGAAGCCGAACAACAAGCGCAAGCAGATGTTAATCGTGCCAAAGGTAGAGCAGAAGCTCAAAGACTATTAGCAGAGACTCTTAAAGCCCAAGGTGGGCAGTTAGTTCTCCAAAAAGAAGCAATTGAAGCTTGGAGAAATGGTGGCTCTCAAATGCCAAATGTCCTCGTTATGGGTGGCGAAGCCAAAGGCAGTGTGCCATTCATTTTCAATCTAGGGAATGTTCCCAATCAACCATAACTTAGGTAAATAATGCAAATGGGGTGGGCTATACCCACCTCAAGCACACCAACAAAACTCAGAAGACAACAAACGAATTTATGTCAACTCCCAATCATCAGAATCTCACAATCTCCGAAGCCAAAAAAATCCTGAACAAATTTAATTGCTTAGATATCGCTCCCATTCTCAAACCTTCGGAAAAAGCGTTAGTCTGCCGAGCTTTAGTGTTGGTAACGAGTATTTCTGATTACCAAATATTAGGAATTTGCGCTGATACCGCAGAAGAAGGAATAATGGCTATGAGAACTTATTCTCATGCTTTTGGACACGAAGTTCCTAGTAATTTAGCTACGCCGGAAGGACCAGTTTATATTAAATTAAATGGCAAAAATGGCTTATGCTATCTCGATTCCTATGCGGGGCATCATCGGGGAGTTTTAATTTCTTGTCAATCATATAATGAAGGGGGAATAAACGAAATGTATGGACATTTACCCCTCGATTTATTTGCTTAACTTGGTTCTAGATTGCTTTGTCTTTCTTCTCTCTATTAATCTTTTTTCTTTGTGTACTAGCGTCCTTTGCGGTTAGGTTATCTGAAAATCTGAATACACAGCCGCAGAACAAAAGATTATGGGATTGTGACTTTCCCCAGAGGGTAAAAAAATAAACCGCAAAGTACACAAAGGACACAAAGGGAAAAAAGTTAAAAAGAGTTTTAGTATCGGTTACGTATATTTTTGGCAAATTTGCAAACCTCCCTTGTCTGTTAGACTTAATGTTCTACAGAAACTAATTAATGATTCATTTTTATGAGTATTATTACATTACAATCAGTTAAAAAAGATTTTGGCATCAAGGAAATATTAAAAGATGCTAGCTTCAGCTTAGATGCTACTGATAAAGTTGGTTTAATTGGTACCAATGGTTCAGGTAAATCAACCTTATTAAAAATGATTGCTGGACTAGAACCAATTGATAGTGGGCAAATTACTTTTGGTTCTGGTTCAAAGATCATTTATTTACCCCAACAACCAGACTTAGATGAAAATCACACAGTTTTAGAACAAATTTTCGCTGATAGTGGCGAACACATGGCTTTGGTGCGTGAGTATGAAGAACTCTCTGATAAACTGGCTCACTATCCAGAAGATAGTCAACTAATGTCACGCCTTTCTGAGGTAATGCAGCGCATGGAAGCCACCGGTGCTTGGGAACTAGAAACCAACGCTAAAATTATCTTGACTAAGTTAGGAATTTCTGACTTTGATGCTGTCATCGGTACTTTGTCGGGAGGCTATCGCAAACGCATCGCCTTAGCCACAGCTTTGCTATCAGAACCAGATGTGTTACTGATGGATGAGCCTACCAACCATCTGGATGCGCTTTCGGTGGAGTGGTTACAAAGTTATTTAAATCGCTTTCGGGGCGCCCTGTTGCTGATAACCCACGATCGCTACTTTCTTGATAAGGTGACAAACCGGATTATTGAAATAGATCGGGGAGATATTTTTACTTACTCAGGTAATTATTCATACTACCTCGAAAAGAAAGCTTTAGCTGAAGAATCAGCTATCAGTAGCCAACGCAAACATCAAGGTGTATTACGCCGGGAATTGGAATGGTTAAGTCGGGGGCCAAAAGCTAGAAGTACCAAGCAAAAAGCCAGAATTGACCGCGCTCACGCTTTACGAGAAACTGAGTTTAAACAAGTTCAGGGTAAAGTTGATATTTCTACAGTTGGTCGTCGTATTGGTAAAAAAGTTATTGAATTAAATAATGTATCTAAAGGTTACGATGGACGCACTTTAATTAATGATTTCACCTACGAATTTAGTCCAGAAGACCGCATTGGGATTATTGGCGGTAACGGCACCGGAAAATCTACTTTAATGGATATTATTACCGGACGTGTGCAGCCAGATTCCGGTAGTGTGGAAATCGGAACTACCATTCACATTGGCTATTTTGACCAGCATTCCGAAGAGTTACTTACAGCTTTAGATGAAAATCAGCGCGTGATTGACTACATCAAAGAAGAAGGTGAATTTGTCAAAATTTCGGATGGTACACAAATTTCTGCTTCCCAAATGTTGGAACGGTTTCTATTTCCCGGAAACCAGCAATATGCACCCATTCATAAGCTTTCTGGGGGCGAAAAACGGCGTTTATTTTTATTACGGATTCTTATTGGTGCGCCTAATGTTTTGATATTAGATGAACCAACCAATGATTTAGATGTACAGACGTTAGCAGTACTAGAAGATTATTTAGAAGATTTTTCTGGATGTGTGATTGCAGTATCTCACGATCGCTACTTCTTAGATCGCACCGTAGACACAATTTTTGCCTTGGAAACAGGCGGTAATCTGCGACAATATCCAGGGAATTACTCAGTTTATCTAGATTACAAAAAAGCGGAAGAAGAGGCAGAAAAACAACAACAAGCTGCCAATACACCAGAAAAAGCACAAGCAGATATCAAAGCTGCACCTACAACTTCAGACACCGACAACAAAAAGCGCCGCCGACTATCAAACTGGGAAAAGCGCGAATTTGAGGAGTTAGAAGGGAAAATTGCCAAGTTGGAATCAGAAAAAGCCGAAACTGAAAAAGCCTTAGTAAACGTCAAGCCTGGGAATTACACCCAAGTCCAAAACCTTTACGATCAAGTAGAAACCCTGAAGCAAGCGATTGATATGGCAACCGAACGCTGGTTAGAATTAGCTGAGATTGACTCTTAACAAAATCGGTAAAAAATAATATGCTAGTTAAAGTTGGGGATACTGCTCCTGATTTCACTTTACCAGCCCAAAACGGTGCAACAGTTAGCCTTCGAGATTTTCGGGCAAAGCAAGCTGTTGTGTTATATTTTTATCCCAAAGATGACACACCGGGGTGTACAGCCGAATCCTGTGCCTTTCGGGATCAATACGAAGTATTTAAAACTGCTGGTGCAGAAGTAATTGGTATCAGTGGTGACTCTAGCGAATCTCACCAAAAATTTGCCGCCAAGCACAACTTACCCTTTACCCTGCTAAGTGACAAAGATAACCAGGTGCGGAAGCAATACGGTGCAACCACAGCTTTTGGTTTAATTCCTGGCCGCGTAACTTACGTGATTGATCAGCAGGGCGTTGTGCAATACGTATTTGATTCCATGTTGAACTTTAAAGGTCATGTAGAAGAGGCGCTGAAGACCTTACAGCAGTTGGCGGCGAAGTAGGGACAAGCCCCTTCTCTGCGAGACGCTACGCGAATGGGGAAGTCAAAAGGAGCCAGTGCTTTGGGGAGACAGCGCCGTGGGCGGGTTCCCCGACTTGAGGCGACTGTCGTCGGGTTTCCCGACTTGTAGCAACTGGCGTTCAAAAGTCAAAAAAGTTTACTTTTGAGGTGATTTGTCTTTGCTTCCCCGATTCCCTACTCCTTTACTTATGCGAGTAGGAATTTTCCACTACGAAATTATTCGTCTGGGCTGAATGGCCATTCTTACCGTTGGTGTGTCCGTTATTGTTACGGGGTTGAATCACACCATAGCCGCCGTGGTTGCGTTCGTAAATTACATTAATCTCGCCAGTTTCTGAGTTGTGGAACATATAAAAGTCATGTCCCACTAGTTGTAGCTGTTCTAAGGCTTCGTCAACTGTCATCGGTGGCATAGAAAAATATTTTGTGCGGACAACCTCGTTGGGTAATTCAGGAGTGCGATCGCCTATTAAATCTGCTGCTACTGGTTCGGGAACTACTACCTTATTAGTTGGTTGGGCATGAGTTTTCTTATCTTGCCGTCTTTCTTTATATTTACGCAATTGACGAGCAATTTTATCTGCCACTAAATCAATGCTGGCGTATAAGTTTTCACTGCTTTCCTCGGCACGGATGACGCTACCATTTGCAAAAATAGTGACTTCAGCCGCTTGTCTGGGATTTATGCGAGGATTCCGGGCAACGCTAAGATGCACATCCACTTCATTTGTAATGTTCTGAAAGTGACTAACTGCTTTTTCAATCTTTTGATGTACGTATTCCCGAATCGCATCGGTGATTTCAATATTTTTGCCGTGGATGACAAGCTTCATGTAAACTCTCCCACTCAATATTTGAATTTGATGTGAATTTGTTTTGTATGAAAAGAAGTTGCGGTAATCTATCAATACCGCCAAAACAAATTGTGAACAATTGTAATGTACTGTTTGTGCGCTTTCTCTAAGTTGACAGTTTTATCTGGTTCGAGATGCAAACAATTTATTAGAGTCATCAGCCAGTGCATTCGTTTCTATTCGTTCTTATTTGTTGGCGTGATGCGTGTTGCAGCAATCCCTCCTAACACCATTGAGGTTATATATTCAAACTAGCACTTTGTATTTTCTAATGCAGGTTCCCTTGATGTTCCTTTAAAATCCTTTGCATAGCTTGACATTTGTTGACTAAATTCCTGGAAGTTGAAATATATTTAGTCAATAAACCAGTTGATTTTTGGCATGATCCGTAGTACGAAAACACATCAGAGACGTTGTTTGTTATTTAACGCAGGATTGATGCCATACATAGATGCTCACCTATGGCAGCGATCGCTCTTGCACGAACGCATTCATGACCCTACTTTAGATGATGTGTTAATCTTGCTAGAGCATCCGCCCGTCTACACCTTAGGACAAGGCAGTAACCCAGAATTTATCAAGTTTGACCAAGAAAATAGTCAATTTGATGTCCACAGAGTTGAACGTGGCGGCGAAGTCACCTATCATTGTCCTGGTCAACTGGTAGGGTATCCGATTTTAAATTTACGACATTATCGTCAAGACCTGCATTGGTACCTACGGCAGTTAGAAGAAGTATTAATTCGGGTGTTAGCTATTTATGGGTTGTCAGGCGATCGCCTCCCCGGTTTTACTGGTGTGTGGTTAGAAGGGCGAAAAGTCGCCGCCATTGGCATTAAAGTTAGCCGCTGGATTACCATGCATGGGTTTGCTCTAAATGTTTGTCCCGATATGTCAGGCTTTGCACACATAATCCCCTGCGGCATTGCTGATAAACCTGTAGGCAGTTTAGCCCAATGGATTCCCGGTATTACCTGCCAAGAAGTACGTACTCATATAGCCCAGTCCTTTGCAGAAGTCTTCGGCGTGGAATTAGTCGAAGTAAACTACCCACCACACTGACCAAACAATTCGCAATTCGCAGCAGTAGAGTCTGCGGGGAGAGGCTTTCCAAATCAGGTTTGATCTGTAGTCGATTGATTGGGAGTATAGTATTGACTAACTAATTCCTGGATAATCAGTTGTGGATCGTCTGTTTCGATTCCCAACTGTTGGCCAATTTGTTGGCGTAAGTTTTCATCCTGCTGCAACATGATAAACAACTGATCTAATGTGACAGTTTGGGCTTCTGGCTCAGTAGGGAGGTTTTCACTTTGAATTACTTCTTGTTCTACTGAGGCTTGTGGGACTGGGGCGCTAGCTGGAGACAGTGAAGGTGTTGTAACTGCATCAGGCCCGTCATATTCCCATATTGGTTCGCCTTGATTGCGGGACAACAGTTGCATCCCCAGATCATAGGCAACATTTCCCACTTCTCCAACACCTAAATCACCCAGTTGCACTAAGCGTGCTGCTAATTCATTGTTAGGTGACGGTGACGCTAACAGTCTTTCACCAAAACGCCGCAACCATCCTACCCATTGTTCAGTGGAGACACGATTCTCGATGCGTTGCAACCATTTTTGCGCCCACTCTTGACCCCGCATTTGATGGACACCTTCAAGAAGTTGGTTGAAGAGAAATTCTAAATCCGTATCGCTTAGGGGTGGTGCTGGTTCTTTGGGCGAGTTCTCCGCTACCTTGGCGGGAGTGCGTTTACCTCCAAACAAGGTTTGAAAAAAGCTTTTGAACCACTGAAATAACCGCCTGAACATTTGCTGCACCATTGAGTATTGTTTACCTAAATTCGACAAGAATGCTCTCACCACACCGCGCAAGGGTTTAGAGGTGAGGAGAATGTCAACCGAAGATTATTGCAATCGCACTGTACCATGTGGCTACTTACATTCAAAAAAATGTATAGCCCGGAAATTTCTGCTTTTCTGTAGGGTACAACAACGCACAGTCATAGTGGGGGACAAGGACGCGAATTGTTAAAATAGGTGAATCCCAAACTCATCTGGGTGCTACCCACCAACGCCCAAAGGCATTGAAATCTATTTCTCCATGTCTTACCAACCCCTGCACCATAAGTATCGCCCAAAGAGTTTTGCTGAACTGGTGGGACAAGAAGCGATCGCTACCACCCTCACCAACGCGATCCGTACAGCTAAAATTGCTCCAGCTTATTTGTTTACTGGCCCCAGAGGTACGGGTAAAACTTCTAGTGCCCGTATTCTCGCTAAATCGCTCAATTGTCTCAAAAGTGACAAGCCCACGGCTGAACCTTGCGGCGTGTGTGATGTTTGTCAAGGTATTACTAAAGGCTATTCTCTCGATGTTATAGAAATTGATGCTGCCAGCAATACTGGTGTTGATAATATCCGTGAATTAATTGAAAAAGCCCAGTTTGCGCCTGTACAGTGTCGCTACAAAGTTTATGTGGTGGATGAATGCCATATGCTCAGTACGGCAGCATTCAATGCACTACTAAAGACCTTAGAGGAACCACCAAAGCATGTAGTGTTTGTCTTAGCCACAACCGACCCCCAGCGAGTATTACCAACGATTATTTCTCGCTGCCAAAGGTTTGATTTTAGACGGATTCAGTTAGAGGCGATGACCAAGCATTTAAGTGCGATCGCCTCCAAAGAAAACATTAATATTTCTCCTGATGCTGTCACCGTAGTCGCTCAAATGGCCCAGGGTGGATTGCGGGATGCAGAAAGTCTCCTCGATCAATTAGCCCTGTCTGCGGGTGAAGTCACCCCAGATAAAGTTTGGGATTTAGTGGGTTCAGTGAGTGAACGAGATTTACTAGCGCTGTTAATGGCGATCGCCCAAGATCACCCAGAAACAGTTTTAGATTGTAGCCGTAACATTTTAGACCGTGGTCGAGAACCACTAATTATCCTGCAAAACTTCGCTGCTTTCTACCGCGATTTACTCATAGCCAAAACCGCACCCAACCGCTCAGATTTAGTTACTTGTACCCAACAAACTTGGACAGCACTAGTTGAGTTCGCCCAAAAATTCGATATCAATACAATTCTGCTAGGACAGCAACACCTACGCACAGCCGAAGTCCAAATCAAAAATACCACCCAACCGCGTTTGTGGTTAGAAGTGACCTTATTGGGTTTATTACCAAGTGCCAATATTCCGCAAGTAGCCACGAGCATTTCCCCAAGAGTCAGCACACCAACAATCACACCCCCATCTCCCCAACGCCCCCCAACCCCAGCAGAAGTAGCCCCAACGCCCTCTACCTCCCCATCTCCTACGCCTCCTACATCTCCCACGCCTCCCACATCACCTCCCACACCTCCCACGCCTCCCACATCTACCCCTGTAACCCCAGAACCACAACCAGAACAATCTGACTTAAATCAAGATTGGCAAAAAGTATTAGCCCACCTAGAGCCAATTTCCCGGCGAGAGTTACTGCGGCAAATGTGCTATTTAGTTGAATTTGATGGTAGGGTGGCGCGTGTAGGTGTCAAAGCGAAATGGTATAAAAAAGTTCAATCAGACCTGCCTACTATTACGACAGCTTTCCAACAGGCTTTCCAACATGAAATCAAAGTAACTTTAGAAGAAGGAACAGTTGCTAACTCTACTGTGGCTAGAAAGGAACCTCTAGCCAATAGCCCTTCCACTGTTCAACAATCGGCACCACCTCCGCCTAGCTACAACAATCAGAACAAGAACATCACACCAACCCCAGCACCAACAGCAAGAACCGAATCAACAGCGACAAATACTAGTAGAGTGCAAACTTTACCGTCGCCCACAATTCCCACAAACCAGTTGAATTGGGAAACTGATGAAGTAGCGATCGCCGCCCAGCGTCTAGCACAATTTTTTGATGGACAAATAGTTCGGTTTACAGATGATGGAGTCGATACACCTGAATCCATGACTACCTCTGAATGGGTAGATGAATCAGAAATCGATGATGATTAATGTGGTTGGGAATGTTAGATCTAGCCCCTAGCCACGCTCTCCCATAAAAAAATCCAAAATTCAGAAATTACTCTAAATCTTGGATGTTAAGTGTTCAATTTTGGAATTTGGAAAAAAGACTATTCTCCGTTACCTGAATGCACTGTTTTCACCCATTTCAGACGTTTTGGTCTAAAAGACATGCGAGCAGTAGTACTACTCATGACTACCAGCCAGTGCAACATATATAAAGTGCCACGTAAGGTTTGTAGCAGTAACACAAAGGCTGTAGGAATCTTAAATTCCTTATCTTGACGAATACGTTTCAGCCCAGCAAACATCCCCACAACAGACATGCTCACCGATAAACTGGTTACCGGGCCTAAAATTGGTAACCGATGACGAGCTACCGCCATTAATAAATCGGGAATTGCTGCTGTAGGAAGAATGTACATAGTCAGCATGAACATCAGCAGATCCCAGGTTTTCCGCACACCCATGCGGTTTTTGAGTATGAGATCCCAGTAATCCAAATAACGCTGATAACCACCTTCTGCCCAACGATTGCGCTGATGCCAAAGTGCGATCGCATTTGTCACACCTTCTTCCTGCACCGCTGGGTAGAATGTACACTCAATATCCCAGTTGTCTAGATGTAGGCGGAAGGTCATATCCAAATCATCAGTAATGGTTTCTTCATTCCACCCGCCACAACTTTCTAAGGCTGTACGCCGGACAAATTGACCATTACCCCGCAGTTCACCAACACCACCAATGGCAATACGTTGTTGCTGAAACCAGGTATCCAGAGCCATTTCTGCCATCTGTCCCTTAGTCCAAAAATTTTCCTTGGCGTTGGCAATGGCTTTTCGTACCTGCACCGCCCCCACCTTTTCTCGTTGGAATAAAGGTGCTACCTGTAGTAGTAAATCTGGTACAACCTGAGCATCTGCATCAAACACGGCGACAATTTCGCCCTTAGTCAATGGCAAAACCTGATTCAACGCTCCTGATTTACCACCAATCGCTTGTGGGGAACGCCTGAAGACATTGAGTTGGTCATATTCCTGTGCCAATTCTGCTAAGACTTGGGGTGTGTTATCGGTGCTGTTATCGTCAATTATCCAAACTTCATACTTGCCATCTGGATATTCCAGATTACAAAGATTCTTGACTAATTTACCAATAACTGCGTCTTCGTTTTTCGCTGCTACCAATATAGATACAGACGGTACATCTCCCTGTATTTCTTTGTGATAGCGGCGAGGTCTAGCAAACACTATCACTAAAGCGTGAAATCCCAAAAGAGTTGTCAGTCCGAGGATGAATATTGAACCCCACGAAGCTAAATGTAGAGCAATAGTACCGCTCCAAACTACACTTAAAACTAGAGCGGCTTTGCGTCTACGTCCTTGAAACCTTGATGGCAAAGGCATAGAATCTGCCTCTACCACTGACTCTTCACCATTGGCCAATTGGTCGGATAACAGGGAGTTGAGTGGGTCAAGCTCGTCGTAATAATCGTTCTCGGGCCAGGAATTCGCTGGCATAGTTTAATTGATTTAAAAACCAGTATTGTTATACACTTTGCAGAAACTAAAAATCAGGTAACAATCAAACATACAGCCTGCATACACTTGTAGTTACTACTGGATCATGACTCACAATCAAGTTTGTCAAGTCACTGAATGAAATAATAGCAAGTGCGAGTTTGTAACAGCTTGTTGTTGCCATCAATAGCAGTAACACTATTTTCCGCTTCACAGCAGGTATTTTTCCTGTTATTGCTTTAGCTTCGATAAAAGTCAATGCAGCCTCATTGTAACCGAAATTTTAATATTTCTTAGCAGTTACTTCTATAGACACTATCATTTTCGGATATGGTATTGGCTTTTATAAAGCTCAAAACAGACAATTGAGCAAGGTTACAGCAGAAATCCAGAATTTTTACATTTATTCATACTTTATCTTACAAAACAGCCAAAAAACCAATCTCTTTTCTTTTCTCCCCCTCATCCCCATGTGATGAAATATTTTTATTTTGCGTCTCTTACCAGCCCTCGCGTGAACTATAGATATTTTTTGGGAATAATATTCACATCCACTAATATCCCCAGTTGGTGAATAACTTGAGGAATATTTAACAATGTCTATTGAGCAAATCCAGCCTGCCAATCAACAACAAGCAAGCGTGTACTTACCTTACATTCAGGGTGCAAAGCGCAATTTTTTACCTTATGCCATTAGTCTCTATCAAAAAGGTGTTTTAGAAGGACAACGCAAAATCGAAGCTAGTGAAAGTATTCCCTTTGTCGCCTCGTGGAATGTTGCTACCCTGCCTTCAGATTTAACCCGTTGCCGGATTCAGTTTGAAGGGAATGCCGAACTCAGCTATGAAGTGATGATGGCAAGTTTTGAATTTATGAGTTTTTTAATTGAACTCATGGAAAATTATAAACGCTATCGCTTGACTGATTTTTCACAAGCTTTCTATCGTAAGGTGTTGCGTATAGACGAATAAAGCTGTAAGAAGTTCAAAAACAGCATATTTAGAAGTCTAATGCCAACAAAGCTAGGAAATGGAGTTATTTTCAGCCATCGATCCTATTAAGAGGGCAGTAATAACTCCTATAGCTCTATTTTTAACTATCTACATCACTAATTTCTATGTAATTACTCTTAATGCTAGATATCAAATAATCTGTAAGAAGATGTCAGACTTGTATGCTCATCATCAAATTTAGGAGTTTTGACGACGAAGTATTTTATAAAATTTATTCTAAAAATGAAAATAATTTAATACCAGATTATACCTTGTCTTTTAAGTATAAATATTTAGCTTAAAAAAATAAAATATACTAAAAAAAGGTACATTCTCGGAAATCCCACCTTGTAAGAACTCGAGGCTGCCGCCGGAAGCAACTAAAATTAGGAAACACCTAGCTTAGTTCTACTTCCTTTTGCAATTAGGAGTGCATGTGTGCCGAAATCTGCTAAATGTCTGCTGATTGGCTCAACTGAGACTTATAGTGGTAAATCTGCAACTGTTTTGGGTTTGTCTCATCAGCTACAGCAAAAAGGACTAGATATTGCCTACGGCAAACCATTAGGCACTTGTTTTAGTGCATCTAGCGGCAGCGTAGTTGAGGAAGATGTCCAATTTATTGCTCATAGTCTCAACCTGCCAACAAACCGCGTTGCGCCCACTATGTTGGCTTTAGATGAAGTCAATGTGCAAAAACGCTTGCGCGGCGAAGACAAAATTGATTATCGACAATCTCTAGTACAGCAATATTCACAAATTTCTCGAGGAGATTTAGTGTTGCTAGAGGGGCCTGGCGATTTGACACAAGGATATCTGTTTGATTTGTCTTTGTTACAGGTAGCTGAAGCCTTAGACGCAGCGGTGTTGCTGATCAACCGTTATGATTCAGTGCTTTCTGTTGAGGCATTATTATCTGCTAAACAACGTGTGGGCGATCGCTTGGTGGGAGTTGTCATCAACGATATCCCTACTGACAAATTAGAAATAGTAGATCATCTCTTATGCCCATTTTTAGAACAGCAAGACATTCCTGTGTTGGCAACATTGCCGAAAAATGACTTGCTACGTAGTGTCAGCGTCGGCGAACTAGTAAACCAGTTAAACGCCGAAGTTCTCTGTCGTAGCGATCGCCTAGATTTAATGGTAGAGAGCCTGGCCATTGGCGCCATGAATGTCAATTCGGCTGTGAAGTATTTCCGTAAACGTCGGAATATGGCAGTAGTCACAGGAGGCGATCGCGTAGAAATTCAACAAGCTGCGTTAGAAACTTCTACCCAATGCTTGATTCTCACTGGACAACTACCACCACCCGCATTTATTCTCAATCGGGCTGAAGAATTAGAAATTCCCATCTTGTCGGTTGACTTAGATACCCTCACTACTGTAGAAATTGTTGACCGTACTTTTGGGCAAGTGCGCGTCCATGAACCAATTAAGGTTCAGTGCATCCGTCAGTTAATGACTGAGCATTTTGACATTGATCGCTTGTTATCGAAACTAGGCTTAACTCCCGCAGGGGTTAATCAAAAGTAGTCAAACAATTTTGAAATTGCCAGCAACTACTCACATTCATGGAACAGTTTCAAAATCCCCAAAAACTACCAGAAACAGCGAAGTTTCAATATCTAACCCTTCTCAAAGGCATGAGTTATGAAACATATTACTTAGTTTGGTGTGACCAAGCTATCCACCTACTGAGTTAGACAATTCAGAAAATGTAGCAATATGTAACTCAAGTTGGCTTCGCACCTACACTCTGTTTGGTAGAATAGCTGGGTTGTTTCATCTGATTACGTCCATCTTTGAGCCAGTCAACAGACATCATCAACCTCGATACATTAGCGCAGGAACTGGCGACAATTCAGCAAACGGGTTCTAAAAAAATCGCCTTGCTGGGTTCTCGCCATGTGCCAATTACGCATCAGAATTTAATTGAAATGATGACCTATGCCCTGGTTTTATCAGGCAATCGGGTTATCACTTCTGGGGCTACAGGTACCAATTCAGCTGCCATTAAGGGAGCAATGCGGGCTGACCCCAATTTATTGACAGTGATTCTACCCCAAAGCTTGGAACGCCAGCCCCATGAATCACGCCAGCAACTAGAACAGGTAATGCATCTGGTAGAAAATCCCAGTAATGATAATCTGTCCCTAGCTGAAGCTAGCTATATTTGTAATAAGGAGATTGTCTCCCGCTGCCAGCAACTGATTTGCTTTGCATTTCACGACAGTCGCACTCTACTACAAACCTGTGGAGATGCAGAAGAACAAAGAAAAGTGGTGACGCTTTTCTACTTTGACTAAAGTGAAGTGAAATTCTAGCCTAGGTAATGTATAGATATAGGGAACCGCTAATTGGTAATGGGTAGTTGGGTTTGCCAAATTACCTGTTACCCATTAAGGGATAACTAACTAGTTCTATTGATTAACTCAATGACGCTATTGCAAATACCTGTGTCTCATATTTTTTTGTACTCCATAGCTGCTGCCGCCGTTTTGATTTATCTACCGTTTTTGCTGGTAGCTTATGGGCGCCTGCAAATTGGGTATGAGGCGCTGGCTACTCCTCGCGCCAAATTTGATAAACTGCCCCCTTATGCTCAACGAGCTACCTGGGCGCACCAAAACTCCTTTGAAGCATTTATGTTGTTTGCCACCGCAGCATTGATGGCATACGTAACTGGTGTAACTTCTTCTACAGCAGCAGTGGCCGCGATCGCCTTTGTTGTCGCCCGGTTGCTATACTCAGTTTTTTATATTTTGAATATACCCCTGTTGCGATCGCTCATGTTTGGCATTGGCTCTCTTGGATCTGCTACTCTCATCATTTTGAGCATTATCCAAGCTACTAGTTAATTAGGGAGTGGGGAGTGGGGAGTGGGGAGTGGGGAGTGGGGAAAAAACTAGTTTCTAGTCTCTAGCCTCTAGCCTCTAGTCTCTAGCCTCTAGCCTTTAGCCTCTAACCTCTAGCCTTTAGCCTCTAACCTCTAGCCTTTAGCCTCTAATTCCCAATCTAAAATCCAAAATTGTTTATGGCTTCTACATATTCCTTTGACATTGTAAGTGACTTTGATCGTCAAGAATTAGTTAATGCGGTTGATCAAGTTGTGCGAGATATTAAAGGCCGTTATGACCTCAAAGATACTCAAACTACTCTTGAGTTAAACGAGCAAAGCATTAATGTCAGCACTGACAGCGAGTTTACCTTAGACTCTGTTCACAACATTCTCCGAGAAAAAGCCGCCAAGCGTAACCTCTCTCAGAAAATTTTTGAGTTTGGCAAAGTTGAATCAGCTAGCGGTAACCGTGTCCGTCAAGAAATCACACTCAAAAAAGGCATCAGTCAGGAAATTGCTAAACAAATTTCCAAATTGATTCGCGACGAATTCAAAAAAGTACAAGCCTCAATTCAAGGTGATGCTGTACGGGTTTCTGCTAAAGCTAAGGATGACTTACAAGATGTGATGCAGCGGGTAAAACAAGAAGATTTTCCTGTGGCTTTGCAATTTACCAATTATCGTTAAACAGCCTGTAGAGTGGATTTTTCCACCCTACATTATGATTTTTTAACGGCCGCCAATGCTTTTTTGAAAAGCTGGACGCTCAGACAGGCGCTTGATATAGTCCAATACGGCTGGGTAGGCGCTCAGGTCTAGCTTGAGCATGATGGGAATGTAAGCCAAAATAGAACCTACTGCTACATCAGCAACTGTGAACTCATTACCTAGCAAAAAAGGTTGTTGCTCCAGAATTTCCTGAAGAGGAGTTAATAAGCGAGGCATTTCTCGCTCTCGATTGGCTTCTACAAAAATCCCAGGGCCGAGGGTAGCATTGCTAAACAACGCCCACTGGGAAAATATACCCCTCTCTTCTGGTGAAAGTTGGGTTTTACCATACTTGTCGGCAAGATACAGTAAAATTGCCCCTGATTCCCAAAGCTGGAAATCCCCATCCACAATTGCTGGTACCTTACCCATTGGATTAATTTTCAGGTATTCGGGCTGGCGGTGTTCACCAGCTTGCATATCCAGCATCACAAATTCGTAAGGAACGGCCAATTCTTCTAAATACCACTGGACAATTGACGCTCGACTACGAGCGCCACCATAAAGTTTCAGCATAATTACTTACTATTTATTTAAAACTACAGGACTTTATGAGTGTGGGAATGCTGTTTCACGTTGTCTTCTTTATTGACAACTCTGGCAGCATTTAGTACCCGCTTCCGTTCGGTGGAATACTGAAAATCAGTGTGGGTTGTACCGAGGGGAATTAGGGATTTTGCAATTTCACGACGCTTGTAAGTACGAGCAGCAGCAAACACGCGGGAAACAAATTCTTCTCCCAGCTGCGCCGACGTGGGAAACCCATCTGGGAGAATTGGTGTATCGCCATTGAGTACAGTAGCCAACGTTGTTGCATAAGCTAGCTTGTATGAAGTGGGAATACCTTTAAACAGAGCTTCTAAAGCCGCTGAGGGAATGGGTTCGACAACTTCAACTTGATAAACTTCTCCGTCTTCCTTGATGAAGCAAGTTGATAGACCTATCACTATATAATCATCAGCAGTTAGATCGGGTGCATCTTGATAAGAAATTGCTGTCGTCATAAAAAAATTTTCTCAACACTGAAAAATTCTACCGAATTGTACTAGAGACCAAAGAAACCTTGACACTGGCACAGCAGTAGCCGCAGCCATCTCAAAAGGCTACTCACACACATTCTGGCATCACGGTGTCCCTGTGTCTTCTTCTCTATCTCTCCAGAAACGGCTTGTTGGCATTCTACCAATTTGTTGCTCTCACTATTTGACTCGTCTTAAAGATTGATATTTGCTATTTCTGGAATTCAACTTACGGGTGAAGTATTAATTACTAGGTTTAAGCATTAATTGTTTGAGGAAGGTAGAGTCTTTCCTTTGTTGGATGTATGAGCTTAAATTCAGCGTTGGTATTCAAGTGTAAGTGTCAATAGACACATTAGTAAGTGATACAGGGGCAAAACTACCACAACTACGAAAACTGTAAATTGATTTCAAAGAGCAGGTAGCTCAGGCAATAAAATATGAAGAATTACTCATTTTTAGCTTCTGATAAGCAGCAAAATAACCGATACAAATTTGTGTCTAAGAGTACAATGGATGCTCAAAGGCATGAGACTAATGGTAGAGGTGGATCTGCTTTAGGGGACAGCTACTTACGCTCTTGCGCTTTAAATTCAGCTCAACAAGGAGATTATACTGAGGCGATCGCCTTACTCACCGAATTAATTAATCGCCATCCGCGCAATGCCGTTGATTACAACAATCGGGGATTAATTTATTTTCAAAGTGGTGCATTGTCAAAAGCTTTGTGTGATTACAACACAGCCCTACAATTGAATCCCAAATTAGCTAGCGCTTACAACAATCGGGCAAATTATTATGCAGCTTGTGGAGAATTAGCCGCAGCGCTGGCCGACTACGAACAGGCGATTGATTTAAATCCTAGTTATGTCCGGGCAAGGATTAACCGTGGCATTACCTTACGTGACTTAGAACAATACGAACAGGCCATTGAGACTTTTGAGGTAGCACTGCTGTTTGGTCAATTAGAAGGTCATATTTGGGCAGAACGGGGTAGAACTTACCATCTGTGGGGGGATTGGAATTGTGCGATCGCTGATTATCGTCGCGCCCTTACTCAATTGCCTTCACTAAATCACAAAAGGGATATGTCTGGTTGTCGATTACGTTTACAACTGGAAAATTGGCTAAACGATCTGCTGAATCCTGAGGAATTTTGATTGGTAGATGATCCCTTGGTGTTTCAGGTTTTACTTTCCACTCTCACGAATTCACAATTAAAAATTCAAAATTATTTGTTTAAATTCTTAATTGTGAATTCAACTATTGCTGATGACTAGATACTGCAAGGCAAAAATCAAAAGTCTTAAAAAATAGGCTTTTCACTGATTGAGAATGGTGAACCAGCACTACGGGAGGGTTAACCTCATCCAGGCGACTGGTATCAAGCCTTCATAGTCATAGCCGTGCTTACCGTCAAATTGGAGTACTAGTAAGTAATATTACCGATATATACAACGCTTGTGATGTCGGTAGAGTCTATTACTCTAGCCTCAGCGCCTCTGTTGCAAAATCCCCAACTTCATATTTCTTTTACGGTAATAACTCTAATACTTCCGCTTCCTTGCCATCTCCATTCACGAAGACGACTGGAAGTTGGTTAGGGTCAAATCGATACGCTTGCTGTTGCCTAATACTATTAGCTTGATGGGGATCAAAGTTACGGTTAAATTCCTTTTGTAAACTATCGACACGTTCTTCCATCAGTTTGACTTCCGTGCGGACTTCTCTCAATCTGTCTTGCTGCATCGAGTAATAAGGCACAAGTTGGATGAGGGCAGATACTGCTGCTGCTGAAATCGCAAAGTTAACCGCTATCTTTGCTGTAGTTTCCAGGGCCATCACTTGGTAAGAACGTTGACGAAGATGCCGTTTTGGTCGAGGAATAACCCGGCGTTTTGGTATAGGTTGTAGCGGGGGTCTAGACGGTTGACTCGCGTTCATTATGCTAAAAGAACCTTACTGATTAAATGGCAACATCATAGAAAGCGCACTGGCATTGACTACAGCTTGATTTAGCTGTTATGGTACTTCATTTTTCTGAAATTGTTACATGTGTGCTGAAAGTTCAAAATTAATACAGCATACGTAAGTAACTGGTGTTCAAGAATTTCTGGCATCTAGCCATTAGTAACGCTGCGCGTAACTCGTAATTTGCAATTCCGATACTGCAAGCGTTTTATTGTTTGGAAATGGGCAATCAATTATGCCGTGCTATCTGGAAACTGCACCTGGTTTGCCAGATTATTAGTCTTTTAGGAGATTATGTCAATTCCAGGTTGTGATTATAGCGATCAATCGCTCCCCAAAAATTTCCCTCTTTTGGGAGATTACAATGTGACTCATTGTAATCAAAAAGTCTTTTGAGTCGCCATAGTTAGTTATATTGAAATTGCTAGCTTTTGTAGAAAAACATATGGCTTATAGCTTGCTACCACTAAGTTCTAGCTAATTAACATAGTGATATTTACACCAGAATTTATCATCAATAAACTCCGTAAATTTAATAAATAAATAGTTGCTAAATATACATAAATTAATAAAATATGGAGGCGGCAACTTAATTTGTGACTATTGGCAGCGCTACATTTTTTTATTTTGCAAACAACAACCAGGCTTAACCTGATTGTTGCTTGAGAGTAGGGCGATGTTTAGTACGCCCCACTTTCCATGTCAGAACGTGGCGTTATTTGTAAAGTTCTGTTGCTAAACGCCAAGCCAGAATTCCTGGAATCAGCGCCACAGCCAGAGCAATGTACACTTGGGTGTCTGATATAGGCATGGTCGGATACCTCCTAAACTCAATTCAATATTGATCAGTTCGTTTACTACTTTTCACTGTTTTGCCGAGTTTGTGGAATATCTTGTTACAAGATGCAACAAAAGCAATGATTAACCAGTGGTCATTAGTTATTCTTCAGTAAAAAAATTTATAAAAATTATGAACTTTTATTTGGGGATCGACTTCGGCACTTCTGGCGCCAGGGGCGTGATAATTAACCATGAAGCTGACATTCAAGCAGAAATGAGGTATCCCTGGGAAACAGCGGCAGTTTTGGACTTAGCAGCGGCTTGGGAGAAAGCTTTATGGAGTCTGCTGGCACAAATCCCTGATGAATTGAAGCCAGGAATAAAGGCGATCGCTATTAATGGTACTTCGTCTACGGTGTTGTTGAGTGATGCCGACGGTAAACCTGTAGATACACCTTTACTTTACAACGATGCGCGGGGATCATTAATGGTGGAGCAATTGAGGAATATTGCCCCGCCACATCATAATGTGTTGAGTGCCACTTCCAGCCTGGCTAAGTTGCTGTGGATGATGCAACAACCGAGTTTTAGTCAGGCGAGATATTTTTTGCATCAAGCCGATTGGTTGGGATTTCTCCTACATGGGTATTTGGGGATTAGCGATTATCACAACGCTTTAAAGCTGGGCTATGACGTGGAACAGCTAAGATATCCCCAATGGCTGGAACAACTCAACATACCCATTCAGCTACCCAAAGTTTTACCGCCTGGTACTCCCGTCAGAGAATTACGTCCAGAACTTGCCACTCAGTTTAATTTGCCGCATGATTGCCTAGTGTGTACTGGTACGACTGATAGTATTGCGGCTTTTCTAGCTAGTGGGGCAAAATCCCCAGGGGAAGCAGTGACTTCTCTAGGTTCAACCCTAGCAGTAAAATTATTGA
Organism: Anabaena sp. CCY 9613; assembly: GCF_963920895.1. Lineage (NCBI taxonomy): Bacteria > Bacillati > Cyanobacteriota > Cyanophyceae > Nostocales > Nostocaceae > Anabaena > Anabaena sp. CCY 9613. The sequence continues at coordinate 126,505 of NZ_CAWUDE010000010.1, read as the reverse complement.
GTAGGACTCGCGTAGAAGATTCGCGATATGGCATTTACAGCCATCGCTTAGGTGACTTGTGGCTGACTGGTGGTGCTTCTAATACTGGTGGTGCGGTGTTAAAGCAATTTTTTAGTGATGCTGAGTTAGAAAGAATTAGCAGTGAAATTGATAGTACAAAAGCCAGTGAATTAGATTATTATCCATTGTTGCAACCAGGCGATCGCTTTCCCATTAATGATCCTCATTTACCTCCACGCTTGGAACCGCGTCCAGATAATCCGGTGGAATTTTTGCATGGTTTGTTAGAAAGTATTGCCCGAATAGAAGGGCATGGGTATGAATTATTACAGCAAATGGGTGCAGATAAATTAACTCACGTTTATACTGCTGGCGGTGGTGCAGCGAATTTTACTTGGACTGCTATTCGTCAACGGTATTTACAAGTACCTGTGGTTGCGTCTGAAAATACAGAAGCTGCTTATGGTTCAGCACTTTTGGCGATGCAAGGGATAGGAAGATGAAAAAGATGAATCAGGACTTACGTAACCAACCACGTATTGTCGTCATTGCGACCGTAGGGAAGCAATCTTAAAGCCTTGATTTTCCTAGCCAGTGGTAAGTCCTATGAATATTACTTGATTTGTAATGCTTCCGGTAATGAATGTTTTTTCCAACTTCTTTACTATTTTTTCATAAATATCGTCTATATCCGTATCTATCCCGGTGACAGATAGATATATCTCGGTTGATACTAGGTTCATTAGATACCAGATTATCAGGTTCCAGGTTAGTTATCTGGGCAGCTATTTGGGGGTAGGTGCTTGTCATCTATCCCCTTTATTAGTATTAGAATAACGAACCGTAGAGGAGCCACTGCCTTGGGCGGGTGTCCCTACTTGTAGCAAGTGGCGTCGCGCAGAGAACACGGAGTTACGAACCGCCAAGACGCTAAGTGCGCCGAGAAAAAGATTAATAAGACAAAATAATACGTTTGATGCCGTCTTTGAGGAGTGGGACATTAAAGTTGATGAGAAGGGCGAGGGGGTGTTTGGTCATTTTGAGGTAGGAGAGGACTTGGGCTTCGTGAACTGGAGTTAAGTTCTGGACAGCTTTTAATTCCACAATTAGACAGTTGGCGATCAAAAAATCTAATCTACCTTTACCTACTTCATTTCCTTTGTAATTTACTGTGACCCACTTCTCCACTTCATGCGGTATCCCACGCCTGAATAGTTCTATAATTAGCGCCTCCTGATACACTTCCTCCAAAAACCCCGGCCCCAACAGTTGATGTACCTCAATTGCTGCTCCAATTACAGCATAAGCAAGCCTATCTACTTCCTGACTTGGCTCCCTTCTCTTGGCGTACTTGGCGTCTTGGCGGTTAGTTTCCATCAATCCCTCTCCAACCCTATGGCAAAATTTATTAAAGTCCTTCCGCAGTTAGTTTTCCCAGCATGACCGCAACAATTTCCAATCTCCCTAGTCTTTACGACCCCTTCTCCACCGAAGCCAAGTGGCAAAAATTTTGGCAAGAAAACCAAACCTACAAAGCCGACCCCAACCACCCCGGCCAACCCTACTGCATCGTCATTCCCCCTCCCAATGTCACCGGCAGTTTACACATGGGTCACGCCTTTGAGAGTGCCTTAATTGATACCCTCATCCGCTACCACCGAATGAAAGGACGCAACACCTTATGGGTTCCCGGAACAGACCACGCCAGTATCGCCGTCCACTCGATGCTGGAAAAGCAACTTAAGAAAGAAGGTAAAACTCGCTACGAACTGGGACGGGAACAATTCTTAGAACGCGCTTGGCAGTGGAAAGCTGATTCTGAAGGTACAATCGTTAACCAGTTAAAACGCCTGGGTGTCTCGGTTGACTGGACACGGGAACGCTTTACTTTAGATGAAGGTTTATCAAAAGCTGTTTTAGAAGCCTTTGTGAGTCTCTATGAATCAGGTTTAATTTATCGTGGCGAATATTTGGTGAACTGGTGTCCCGCTTCTCAGTCGGCGGTGTCTGATGTGGAGGTGGATAACCAAGAAGTTGATGGTAATCTTTGGCATTTCCGTTATCCTCTCAGCGATAATTCTGGTTTTGTAGAAGTGGCGACGACTCGACCAGAAACTATGTTGGGTGATACGGCTGTGGCTGTTAACCCTAATGATGAACGATATCAGCATTTGATTGGCAAAACTCTGACTTTACCAATTATGAATCGGGAAATTCCCATTATTGGTGATGAGTTTGTTGACCCCAAATTCGGGACTGGTTGTGTGAAGGTGACTCCCGCCCATGACCCCAATGACTTTGAAATGGGTAAGCGTCACAATTTGCCGATGATTAACATCATGAACAAAGACGGCACTCTCAACGATAACGCTGGGGAGTTCCAAGGTCAAGACCGCTTTGTTGCTAGAAAGAATGTGGTGTCTCGCTTAGATACAGATGGTGTGTTAGTGAGGGTAGAAAATTATAAGCATACCGTTCCTTATAGCGATCGCGGCAAAGTCCCCGTTGAACCTCTCCTTTCTACTCAGTGGTTTGTGAAAATTCGCCCGATGGCTGATAAAGCTTTAGAATTTCTCGATAATCAAAATTCACCAGAGTTTGTCCCCCAACGCTGGACTAAGGTTTATCGTGATTGGTTAGTGAAGTTGAAAGATTGGTGTATCTCTCGCCAATTGTGGTGGGGTCACCAAATTCCGGCTTGGTATGCGGTAAGTGAAACGGGTGGTCAAATTACTGATAACACGCCGTTTGTTGTCGCTAAGTCAGCCGATGAAGCTTGGTCAAAAGCTAAATCACAATTTGGTGAAAATGTCCAGCTAGAACAAGACCCAGATGTACTAGATACTTGGTTTTCTTCTGGACTTTGGCCATTTTCAACTTTGGGTTGGCCAGAACAAACTCCAGATTTGGCAACTTATTACCCCAACAGTGCTTTGGTTACTGGCTTTGATATTATCTTTTTCTGGGTTGCCAGAATGACCATGATGGCAGGACATTTTACTGGCACAATGCCTTTTAAAGATGTTTACATCCACGGGTTGGTGCTGGATGAAAACGGTCAGAAAATGTCGAAGTCCAAGGGGAATGGCATTGACCCACTGTTATTAATTGACAAATATGGTACTGATGCCCTGCGCTACACCCTGATTAAGGAAGTGGCTGGTGCTGGTCAAAATATTCGGTTAGAGTACGATCGCAAAAAGGATGAGTCTGCATCGGTGGAAGCATCCCGCAATTTTACTAACAAGTTGTGGAATGCCGCCCGGTTTGTGATGATGAATTTAGAAGGACAAACTCCGGTAGAACTAGGTCAACCAATTGCCACAGAACTAAGCGACCTCTGGATTCTTTCTCGGTATCATCAAGTTATCAACCAAACTAATAATTACATAGATAATTATGGTTTGGGGGAAGCCGCTAAGGGTCTGTATGAGTTTATCTGGGGTGATTTTTGCGACTGGTATATTGAACTAGTGAAATCCCGGTTGCAACCAGATGCTGACCCCGCATCCCGGAAGGTTGCTCAACAAATTCTCGCCTATGTGCTGGAAGGGATTTTAAAATTGTTGCATCCTTTTATGCCCCACATCACTGAGGAAATTTGGCAAACTCTCACCCAACAGCCAGCTGATTCTCAGCAAACTTTATCTTTACAACCTTATCCAGAAGCGGATAATAACCTGATTAATCCCACTTTGGAAGCACAGTTTGAACTGTTAATTGGCACTATCCGCACAATTCGTAATTTACGCGCTGAAGCAGATATTAAGCCAGGGGCAAAAATTACGGCGAATTTAGAAACGGGTAATCCCCAGGAAGAGCAAATCCTTTGTGCGGGACAATCTTATATTCAAGACTTGGCTAAGGTGGAGAATTTAACTATTACTGGCATTGGTGTAGTATCTCCAAAAGCAGAAATCAGCCAAACAGTGATTGAAAAGAAACCTCAGCGGGGTTTGAAAACCATTGGCTGGATAATTGTCGGGTTAGTCTTCGCCAGAATAGGTTTAGCTGCGGGGTATGCGATTAATGACATTCCCATTGTGGGTACTTTCTTTGAAATAGTTGGTTTGGGTTATGTCACATGGTTTGTGTCCCAAAATGTATTTAAACCCCAGGTAAGAAGTAAGTTTTGGGCTAAGTTATTCCAGACACCTACAGATCAGGAACAGCCACAAACACAATTACAAGAGCCAGCAACACGAGAAAATGTCATCGCTGGGGTTGTGGGTACTGTACAAGTGGTAATTCCCTTAAGTGGCGATGTAGTAGATATTGCCACCTTGCGGGCCAAGCTGGAAAAAAGCTTGAACAAAGCCGAAACCGAAGCTAACTCTTTAAGTGCGAGGTTAAGCAATGCCAAATTTGTAGATAAAGCCCCAGCCGATGTGGTACAGGGTGCTAGGGATGCTTTAGCTGAGGCTACCAAACAAGCGGAAATCTTACGCGATCGCTTGCGTACTTTAGCGTAACTGCAATGGATAATGGTTGAGTAGTACTTAACCATTATCTTGACAAGTTTCTCAAAAAACTCAACCAAAAAAATATTTGGGAAATTTAAAATCTAAAATATAAAGTCATGCTATATCTAGCCCAAGCACGTAAAAACGAATTTTTAGACCAGTACCAGTTACGTTTGTTGGCACGTCAAGAATCAGAAAATCTTTGGGTAATCATCCCCGAAGAAGCTTTTATTTTGTTAGGAAAAGGCAACACTATGAGCGAGAAATTGCTAGTTTTAGTGGAGCTTGCTGAGAGTGGTGATATTGAGAAGCTGGAAGAAGCTAGTGATTGGGTACTCAATTTAGTCCAAACTTACCTCAGCGCTGGTATGTCGCCCCAAGATTTGCAACAAGAAGCAGAAAGAGCAGAAAGTTGGCGACAATCTCTAACTTTACAAAATCAAGACTTGGCGCGACGTTCCCTAGAATTGGAAGCCCGTCGGGAACAAATTCAAGCTTTAGAAGAAAGTATCAAACGTGAAAAAAATTTTAGCCAACGGGAATCTCAAGGTGAATCTTAAAGATGAGGAATATCAGGGGGATAAGGAAGTATTTTGTTCTTATCTCCTTGTCCCCTTGTCTTCCTACATTCTTACAGGTAAAGAAACCCTTGCAGGTCTTTCTAACTGACGGCCATCAGTGCTTTTAACTTCTTCGGCTGCTAACAACTCACGAATCAGACGTGCTATGGCTTTTTGCGTCAGGCGATTGGTAATTTGTTGTCCTAAACGCTGTACCCCTGGATTTACTAATAATTGGGCCAGCTGAGGAGCCATCTGCACTGGGTCAAAGCCACGGGTTTGTTGGAGAATGTTTAAAATGCGTTTAATATGCTCTAAGGTTTGTTGTTGCTCAACTGTTGCTCCAGGAGTTTCGTTGACTGCTGTTAAACCTACTCGTTCTCTGAGGACGTAAGTGAAGTTGTGTAAGACATTTTTACCTAAAGCATTTAAGCCATTAACAAATTCATCTACCAATTTGTCACGAATAAAAGATCCACGTTCAGAAGAAAGAAACTCTAAACCCTGATCTAAAACTAGATTAAAGTCATAGTCTTGATTTTTCTTGGCATTGCGAAGTAAGTTTTCTAACCGATTCCAACGGAATTTACCCTCTTTAAATAATAAGTTTTGCAGAGATGTTCTTAATTGCGTTGAGGGATCAGTTAGTAGGCGTTTAGCAACGTAAGGATAAGCTTCACTGAGAACTTTGAAGTTGGGATCTATATAAATTGCAATACCTTCTAGGGTCACCAGGGAGCGAATAATTAAAGCGTAATAAGGCGGTACCCGGAAAGGATATTCATACATCAAAGCTGATAATTCATCGGTGATGCTTTTGATGTTCAAATCAGCGACACTGGCTCCTTGAGCATCAGCAAAGACTCTAGCAAATGCGGGAATAATTGGTGTTAAGTCGGTTTCTGGTGATAAGAAATCTAGCTTTACGTAGTCGTTGGCCAAACCTTCAAAGTCACGGTTGACGACGTGGACGATCGCTTCAATTAAACCATAGCGTTGGGGTGGCTGAATCTCACTCATCATCCCAAAGTCGAGATAGGCCAATTTACCATCTGGTGTGGCTAGCAAATTACCTGGGTGGGGATCAGCATGGAAAAATCCATGTTCTAATAGCTGGCGCAAGGAACATTGCACACCTACTTCAATCAGATAGCGAGCATCGATACCTTGGGCATTAATTTCTACTGTTTGCGTTAATTTAGTACCATTAATCCACTCCATCGTCAAGACGCGACGATTGGTATATTCCCAGTAAATTTTCGGTATATAAATGTCCTTTATATGACCATACAATTCAAAGAAGCGCTCGGCATTTTCTCCCTCATGAATATAATCCATCTCTTCAAAGATGCGATCGCCTAATTCATCGAGGATACCAACTAAGTCACTGCGTATCCGTTTAACTTGGGTTTGTACCCAACCGGCGATTTGCCGCAAAATATACAAGTCAATGGTAATTCGTTCTCTTAAGTCCGGGCGTTGGACTTTAATGGCAACTTCTTCGCCAGTTTTGAGTTTACCTTTATAAACTTGTCCTAAAGAAGCAGCGGCAATTGGCTGAAGCGAGAGTTCAGCGTAAATCTCTGATGGTGGTGCGCCTAATTCTTCTTCAATAAATTGGTAAGCAATTTCGTTGGCAAACGGCGGTAATTGGTCTTGTAACCTAGTTAACTCTTCTAAGTAAGTAGGAGGAACTAAATCTGGTCTGGTGGATAAAGCCTGGCCAATTTTGATGTAGGCGGGCCCTAATTTTGTTAGTAAGTCTCGCAATTGTACGGCTCGACGACGGTCTGCTTTAACGTTAATTCCCCGGCGGCTATCCCACCACAACCCAAAAACTAGGGAAAGTGTCGGCCTCAATACGGCAATAATCCGCCGTAAAACTTGCAAAGGTCTACGACTATAATGCTCCCTTATTTCTTCGGGGTTATAGCGTATTGTTGTCTCAGGCTCGGACTTTTGAGCAATTATCAGTTTTGGTGAACGCACAACCAAGGCTGGGTTGCCATTTTCTGGCACTACTTCAGTAATAACTGTTTCGCCCTCGGTTGGCTGGGAATTAGGGGGAAGTGTCTTAACAATCATGAAAATAGCCACCAGTCACATTGAGCATGTTAAGTATTGTAACAATAGGGTTACAAACCAGCATCCCCCAAAAGGGGATAAATGGGAATAAATTTTAGATACACCCACTCCTCAAAAGAATTATTCCCCTTATATCAAGGTAATCCATAGTTTTGCTACACTGAAATGGGCCTACTAGTTTAATATAAATGGTTGTTGACCCACCCACTCGACTCATAACAAACAGTCACAGTAGCGGTAATACGCTTACCAAGTCTAAGAGCGAGAGAAAGGGGGGAAAGACCTTGGTCACTGGTTCGCATGATTACGTTCTGCGGTAAAAAATCAGCCATACAAAGGTGTACGGAAAAGTAATCAAACTGTCTGCAGGAGGCGGACGGCTGCGCGGGTTCTTCCTTGAGAAGATAAACGGTGTAAACCGAGAGACGCTGTGTAAGACCATGATCGGGTTTAGTCCCGAATATCTCTGTGATATACCCAACGTGGCAATAGCGAATGAGACGCGAAACGATGATGGTTGTTTTACTGAAGCTCCGGCTTCAGCAAAGCAAGCCGGAGTACTTCACTAGTAGTAGGTATTGCTGGTAGCTAAAAGATTATGTTTATTGTTTTGTAACTTAAAAGTCTCGGCAACTGCCCTCACGGAGAATTTTGCTGGATGTTGCTTTGCCTACGAATCGAAAATTTTGCCCTAATTGACCAATTAGAACTGGAATTCGGCACTGGACTCAATGTTTTAACCGGGGAAACTGGCGCGGGAAAATCGATTATTTTGGATGCCATTGACGCGGCTTTGGGCGGTAAAGTCTCTAGTCGAGTCATTCGTACGGGGACAAATCGGTCAATGGTGGAAGCCACTTTTACTTCTAATCCACCCTTAACTGCTTGGTTGAGTGAACAGGAAATTGATTTAATTGATGATAACTGTGTCATCGTCAGTCGAGAAATTACCGCTACTGCGAGTAATGTCCGGAGTAGATCTCGGGTAAATGGGGTGTTGGTAAATCGGCAGATCATGGGAGGAATGCGCGATCGCTTGGTGGAAATCACCGCCCAAGGTCAAACTGTACAAGTGGGACAACCTGCCCAAGTTAGGGAGTGGTTGGATGTGTACGGTGGTGATTCCTTATTGCAGCAGCGTCAACAAATTGGTGTGGCTTTTAATACTTACCAACAAGCGCATCTCATTTTAGAAAAACGCCGGACATCAGAGCGAGAACGCCTGCAACAACTCGATTTACTCACTTATCAAGTGCAGGAGTTGACAGCAGCCAATATTGAAAATCCTCAAGAATTAGAACAACTCATCCAAGAACGAGAACGCCTGAATCATGTAGTTGAATTGCAACAGATGAGTTACAAGGTTTATGAAGCTTTGTATCAAAATGATAGCGAAACCCCAGCCGCAGCAGATTTACTGGGTGACAGCGAAGCAACATTAACTGACATGGTGGAATACGACGCCCAACTGCAACCTTTGTTGGATTTGGTCCGGGATGCTCAAACTGCCATGATGGAAGTGGGTAGACAAATTAATGCTTATGGCGAAAGTTTAGAAGCTGATCCCCAAAGGTTGGAGGAAGTTGAAACACGTATTCAAGAATTAAAACAAATTTGTCGCAAATATGGCCCCACTCTTACAGAGGCGATCGCCTACTACGAACGTATCCAAGGTGAATTAAGCGAACTCAACGATAGTGAACAATCTATAGAAAGTCTAGAACAGCAAGTACAGGCGAGTTTAGCCAAGCTAACTCAAGCTTGTGGCAAATTAACTCAACTGCGGCGGCAAACTGCTGCTAATTTAGAATCCCGATTGCTTTTTGAACTCAAGCCTTTAGCGATGGAAAAGGTACAGTTTCAAGTAGAAATAGCGCCTACTACCCCCACCGCCACGGGAGGAGACAAAATTACTTTTATGTTTAGTCCCAATCCTGGGGAACCACTGCAACCTTTAATGGCCATCGCTTCTGGTGGGGAAATGAGTCGGTTTTTACTAGCGCTGAAAGCTTGTTTTAACCAAATAGATGCGGCTGAAACAATGGTATTTGATGAAATTGACGTTGGCGTGTCTGGCAGAGTCGCCCAAGCGATCGCCGAAAAGTTACACCAATTAAGTCAAAATAATCAAGTATTGTGTGTCACCCACCAACCTTTGGTGGCGGCCATGGCTGATCGGCATTTCCGTGTAGATAAGCAAACTATTACCCAAGGTAAGGGTAAAAAAGCTCACAATGGTAACGCCGAACAACGTACAGTAGTGCGTGTGACTAACTTGGATAATTTAACTCATCGCCGGGATGAACTAGCACAATTAGCTGGTGGGAAATCAGCTACTGATGCCATCGCTTTTGCTGAGTCTCTATTATTACAAGCTGCTCATCATCGTGGGGAAAAGGATAATCTCAATTTACATTGATGATGGCAAGCCTTCTAGCGTCCCCGAACCAGTGATCACTTCACCAATAGTCAAGGCTGAAATATCCTGCGATCGCAAAAAACTAATAGTGGGTTCTACTTGATGGGGTGGTACTAATAGCACAAATCCAATACCCATATTGAAAGTATTATACATAGCCTCAGCACTGACTGAACCAGCTTGTGCTAGCCACTGAAATAGAGGAGGAATTTGCCAACTGGGGTTAATTTTAATCGCTTGACCTTTACCCAAACATCTGGGTAAATTTTCTGGTAAGCCGCCACCTGTAATATGAGCCATACCGTGAATTTCTAACCCAGCTTGACGAGCTGCTAAAACAGGTTTGACATAAATTTGCGTGGGTTTGAGGAAAGCTGCGCCGATGGTTTCACCACCTAATAATTCTGGTTTTTCATCCCAAGTAAAACCACCATCACTCACAATCTTGCGGACTAAACTCAAGCCATTACTGTGTACACCTGTACTAGGCAGGGCGATCGCTACATCCCCAACTTGGACTTGGGAACTATCCAACATTTGGCTTTTCTCCACAATTCCCACACAAAACCCAGCCAAGTCATATTCACCAACTTGGTAAAAACCGGGCATTTCTGCGGTTTCTCCGCCCAATAACGCACAACCAGCTAACCTACACCCAGTGGCTATACCAGCTACCACTTGAGTCAGTTGCTCTTTTTCTAACTTACCTGTGGCTACATAATCTAAAAAAAACAACGGTTCTGCGCCTGATGTCAACACATCATTCACGCACATTGCTACTAAATCAATGCCAACGGTGTCATGACGATTGAGAATTTGAGCAATTTTTAACTTTGTACCCACACCATCAGTCCCAGAAACCAACACTGGCTCTTTAAAACCCCCTGGTAGTTGAAAACAACCACCAAAACCACCCAATCCGCCAATTACTTCCGGTCTAAAGGTGCTGTGAACCAAATTGCGAATTTGATCGACAAAAGCTCTACCAGCCTCAACATCCACCCCGGCATCCCGATAATCCATTCCTGACTGCACCGTTATCAATCCGTTACCAACTTAGGCTATCATCTTGGAGGTTGTTTGTTGTGCGTATACATTAAAATACTTCCTTTTCAATGCCACGCCACCATTCACCCAAATTCATTAAGTCTTGGTGTATATCTGCTAATTCATTGGCATAGGTATCTTCGGAAATATTAGCTTGACGTTCTTGCAACTTCTTGAGTCGCAGTTGCACCAATAACCAAGGTTTGGTAATGCTATTTGTGGATTCCAAGTATTGAGCTAGTTCTGTACTATCCATATGCTTGTTTTAGTTCACTACTTTTTACAATACATTAGACAGTTCAGCCCAGCACCATTTGCTTAACAGATCAAAAACAGCCACGAGCCAAGTCGTGACTGCTAGGAAATATTCAGAAATTAACTGATTGTCTCTGCTTTGCATATCTGGCAAAAGTCAGCAACACAATCAGTACAAAACTGCAAGTTAATTAGGCTTTAGCAAGATTGGCCGCCGCAAATTCCCAATTCACCAACTGATCTAAGAAGTTTTTGATGAATGCTGGGCGAGCATTTCTGTAGTCTATGTAATAAGCGTGTTCCCAAACATCCAATGTTAGGAGTGCTTTTTTACCATGAGCTAAAGGGTTTTCCGCATTCGGTGTCTTCATTACCTTCAGCGTACCACCATCATCAATTAGCCAAGCCCATCCACTACCGAACTGAGTTGCAGCAGCGGTAGAGAACTCTTCTTTAAATTTATCAAAGCTACCAAAGTCTTTATCAATCTTGGCTGCTAAGTCACCGCTGGGTGCGCCGCCGCCTGCGGGTGTGAGGGAATTCCAGAAGAAAGTATGGTTCCAAACTTGGGCAGCATTGTTGAAGATTCCCACTTTAGAGGAGTCTTTAAAGGTAGTTTGGATGACTTCTTCTAGAGATTTATCAGCAAGTTCAGTACCATCAGTCAGCTTATTGAGGTTATCTACATAAGATTTGTGATGCTTGCCGTAATGATACTCAAAGGTTTCGCCTTTCATGCCATGAGACTCTAGAGCATTAAAGTCGAAGGGTAAGGGGGGCTGTGTAAATGCCATTTTGTGAAATCCTCTCTTTAACTGTTTTCCAGTTTAAAGCTGTTGTAGCAGCTTAGGAAATTACAGGTTTTATACGTATCAGTTTCATATCCTTTAATATTGGATATAAAACTTAACATCGTCATTTTACTACCAAAAGCAAGATCAAGACAAAGTAGATTAATAATAAGTCTTTTTTCTATAGACTAATGATGATAAATAAAAACTGCTAATACCCCAGCAAAACACTGTTCCATCCATTAACAGAAACTTGTTCCTGTGCTATTAATAGCAGATTCTACAGCTAAAATCTATAATCTTGACTATGCCGGGTGATATTTCAGCAAATAGACTTTAAATAGATAACCGTTTAATTTAGATTTTTTTGCCAACTCTTCTATATAGCTAATTTCTGAGATGAAATACTTCTGCCTTGAGAAATACGAATTGAATTATTTTTAATCAGCCTCAAGCTAGATGTATTAATTTTTATATTTTCGTATTATCTCTTATACGATGAATATATAAAGACTCAAACTACTGTGTTTTCAAGATTCAGTTTTGAGATGGGGATGTCAGTTCATTAGCAATCACTCCCCACCCCAATTAAATCAGAAATTATCAGCAGATTGTCATGACTACGGTTGAGATAAACGCTGTTGGTAGTAGTTGACAATTTGTGCGGAAACGTCAGACACACTCAGACCATCAGTTTGCATCTCTACGGCATCCGCTGCTTTTTGCAGAGGAGAAACTTTACGGGTACTATCTTTCCAGTCACGTTCGGCAATATCCCGTTCTAGCTGCTCTAAACTCACTTCGGGTTGACCTTGTTGCTTAAAGTCTTGCTGACGGCGACGCGCGCGTTCATTGACAGAAGCAGTTAAGAAGATTTTAACTTCAGCATCGGGGAATACATGAGTACCAATGTCTCGTCCTTCTGCGACTAAACCACCTTTTTTACCCCAGCCTTGCTGTTTTTTCACCAGTGCTTGACGCACAGCAGTTTGGGCAGCTATGGCTGATACTTGAGATGTCACCTCAACCGTACGAATTGCCTGGGTAACATCAGTATTATTAATCCAAACCTTGACTGGAGATTGCAAATCATGGCTGGGAGTCAGTTCAATGTTACACCGATGAGTTAATTCCGCGATCGCACACTCATCATCAATGGCAACACCTTGTTGCAGCACTAGCCAAGTTACAGCCCGATACATGGCTCCTGTATCTAGATACACTAGCCCCAACTTAGTTGCTACTTGACGAGCCACCGTCGATTTTCCAGCACCCGCAGGCCCATCAATGGCAATGATAGGTTGACGATCGCGCAAAATGGTATTATCAATCAAACGTGTAGAACCAAGACGAGCTGCGATCGCCAGCATTCCTTCCTCCTCAATTGTTTCTAAAGACATTAACGTAGTCGGTTCAACCAATTCAATATATTCCACAAATAGAGTACTAACCTTTGCCAGTTCCTGCTGTACCACCGCTATCAGCTTGCTACTGTCACGCACACCTGACTTGAAAGCAGCTTCTGCTTGCCGTAAACCTTGAGATAAAACCGTTGCTTGCTCTTTTTCTTGTGCAGTCAAATATTGATTGCGAGAACTAAAGGCAAGTCCCGACGCTTCCCGCATTGTCGGACAAGCAACAATTTCTACTGGCAAATTCAAATCAACTACTAACCGTTTAATAATAGCTAGTTGCTGACCATCCTTTTGTCCAAAGTAGGCTCGGTCAGGTTGTACCAAGTTCAACAGCTTAGTCACAATCGTAGCTACACCTTGAAAGTGACCTAGCCGAGAACGGCCACACAAACTTTCCATCATAGCAGATGGTGGTATCACTTGTGTCACTTTAGATTCTTGTATACTTTTCTGGGGAACACCCATTTCTTCCGGAGTAGGTGCAAAAATCGCATCTACCCCTGCTTGCTGACAAAGTTGTTGGTCTTGCTCTAAAGTCCGAGGATAACGTCCGTAATCTTCGTTGACACCAAATTGCAGGGGATTGACGAAAATACTGACAATCACCGTAGAATTTTCTTGCCTGGCTTTTGCAATCAAGCTTAAATGACCTTGATGTAAACCACCCATAGTTGGCACTAAACCGACAGCTGTTTGGTACCAGCTAGTCATTTCATGTAGTACCAAGTCTTCGGAAATTTTTAGCTTGTTGTCTGAGTAGCGTTGAGTTAAATAGCAGCGTAAAGCTGCGACTGTTGTCAGCAGGCGCACAAAATACCCCTAGTTCTTTTTAAGCCTCTCCCCCGTTAGTTTATATCTGAAATAGGGGAAAGGGCTAATTGAACTAGGGGAATTAGAAATTAGGGAATAGGGAACAGGGAATGGAGAGTAGGGAATAGGGAGTAGGTAAGAATCTAGCTAATCTCCTCTTACCCTAGCCCCTAGCCTCTAGCCTCTAGCCTCTAGGATTATCTTCCCAAAACTTCAATTTTGACGGGTGCTACACCACTATTGATCATGCCTATAGACCTAGCTGCACCAGTAGATAAATCGATTACCCGACCCCGAATAAATGGGCCACGGTCATTGATTCGCACCACGACAGAACGACCGTTGCGGGCGTTAGTCACCCGGACTCGTGTTCCAAAGGGTAGGCTGCGATGAGCTGCGGTCATGGCTTCTGGATTAAATCTCTCTCCGGTGGCAGTAGGTCTGCCAGCAAATTCACGACCGTAAAAGGAAGCTATACCTTGAAAACTGAGCCGCCTATTACTAGCTATTTGTTGTGCCTGTCGAGGCATAGAAATAGGCTTGGGTTTTGGTAGATTAGCAATTTCTGTGATGGGAGATGCATTACCCATGAGTCTCCGCAAGCGATTGGTTGCTTGCAATGCATCTTCTGCTAGATTTTTGGTGGTACCTGCTAGTCGGGTATTTTGATTGATTTCCACCAATTCTTGGTCATTGATTTTGATCGTATAGCGATCCCTTGGCTGTTGTTGAACAGGGGCGCTTTTCTTTTGAGCTTGATTACCGCCTGTAGTCTCGTTTTTGTCTTTCCAACTGACAGTAATCTTATCAGCCTCTACATCATTCCGGACTAGCTGATTAATACTAGCTGCTATTAGACCAGCTCTATGAACCGGGTCATCTTGAAGCGAGTTATTTTTTTGGTTGCTCGCATTCGCTAAATTCCCAATACTGGTCAATTGGGCTGAGTCACCAGCAATAAGGGCGTACGATTGCACGCCCTCAGAATCTCCAATTTCTCCAACTTTATTATCAACACTTGCAACTGGCTGAGAACTCAAAAATGTGAGAACTGGAATATTTTTGATAAACAGAGTCGCCGCCTTACGACCTTCAATGTTATGAGGATGAATGCTTGTGATCACAACATCCGAGGTTGGTTTCTCTGCCGAGGATTGAAACTCTCCTACCTTGACCACCTCTTTAACTGGTGATTCTGGGGAAACTTGAGTGATTTCCTTGGTAGTTTGAGTGCGCGCCGATAAAGGCATTCCCCAAACAGCTAGAAACAGAGCGACAATAGTCCACAAATATCTTTGATTCATGCGTCCGATTTTAAAGCGACTGTAGAACAGCAGTTACTTAGTTCGCGGGTTTTTGTGCCAATTGAAATGGCGTATTCCTAATAACTCGAACTTGTTCCGCTTTCACTTTTTGTTTGTAACTGCAACAGACTAACACGAACTTTTGTGCTTGGGGATCAGGGTTTTAGCGTAGAGAATCATCACTTTATCAATTTCCAATTGCAATTTTTAGGGTGAAACCTTTCTCAAATGCGGATTTTGACGATGTAACGTTTTTTTCGCATATCAAAAATTTCTATAGGAAAATTTAATGATTTGAGGATTTTTAATTAGCTGTAACCCTCCGGATCACAAAATGTACTTTATGAGACATATAAAATTTTAAAATACTATTTATTATAATTTAATATATTTAAGTAAAACCGCTCTAAAAATACTTAGTTGAATTTAGTTTACAAAGTTTTTATATTGTTGTACAACCATTCTGTATCAAGACTTACAAATAATATTTTTAGAAAATAAATCCCCCGTAATGATTTTCGCTCAAGTATTTTAATTACATGCTTTTTACGGCAATATGCTGGTTTTATGAAATTTTAATTGTATTATATATTACTAATATTTTAGCAATAATACTTAAAATATGAGGCGATTAATGTATCTATTATTTTTATTCTATTAAAGTAAAAGTAATGATGAGACAATGAAAAATGCTTGATTAACATGTGCGAATAAGTTTCTGTGTATCAAAAAATACGCAAAAACTCGCTTGCTAAATTTAAACAAGTGTGATTTTTTAAGCAAACTATCGGCTTCATGGCAAATTCAGTAAATCCAGAAGATTTAGAAATACTTCCATCGCCACTTTTAGCTGTTCTCAACGATTTGCATTCTCAATACAAGTCTTTAAATGAAGGCACACTAGCAAACTATATTCCAGAATTAGCAAAGGTAAATCCGGACTTATTTAGTATTTGTGTTGCGACTGTAGATGGCAAAATTTATAAAGTCGGGGATTACCAACAGACATTTACCATCCAGTCAATATCTAAAGTGTTTGCTTACGGACTAGCCCTAGAAGATCATGGACGGGATTATATATTGACGAGAGTAGGCGTAGAACCAACAGGAGATGCATTCAACGCAATTATTCTGGATGAGCCATCAAAGCGACCGTATAACCCAATGGTAAATGCCGGGGCGATCGCCATCACTAGCTTAATCAAAGGATCTGGCCCCACAGAACGCCTCAACCGGGTTCTAGAGATGTTTCAAAGATACACCGGACAGGATGCACTAGTGGATATATCAGTATTTACTTCCGAACGTAGCACGGGACATCGGAACCGCGCTATGGCGCACCTGATGCTGAACTTTGGCATGATTGACCACAATATTGAAGAAGCTTTAGATCTTTACTTCCAGCAGTGCGCCGTGATGGTGAATTGCCCAGACTTGGCCGTAATGGCAGCTACTCTTGCCAACAAGGGTATAAACCCAGTTACAGGTAAACAGGCAGTGAATAGCCTTTATATTAAAGATATTCTTAGTGTGATGTACACCTGTGGTATGTATAACTTTGCAGGTGAATGGGCTTACAAAATTGGGTTTCCGGCTAAAAGTGGTGTTTGTGGAGGAATTATGGCTGTTGTCCCTCGTAAAATGGGCATTGCAGTATTCTCACCACTATTAGATGTGCGCGGTAATAGTGTTCGGGGAGTGAAAGTATGTGAAGAACTTTCTCAACGGTTGCAGTTACATCTATTTGAATGTTCCGGAGAAGATTAGGGGCTAGACAGTAACGCTCAAAAATTCAAGATGACTATATATAAGTATTATTCTCAATTTGGCGACAATTATGGGAGGTCTAAATGGCACAGGTTGTGATTGTCGGTGCGGGGCCAACAGGTGCGGCACTGGCCTTACTGCTTGTACAGCGCGGTATTGCTGTGACTTTAATTGAAGCGGCTAAGGACTTTTATCGTGTATTTCGCGGTGAGGGGCTAATGCCTAGCGGGTTAGATGCACTCGACCAAATGGGACTATCGGCATTGTGGCAGCAGATTCCTCATCGACAACTCAACGCCTGGGAATTCATGATTAATGGGAAACAGTTATTTCGAGTAGAGGAGCCAATGGGGGCAAATTTACCCTGTACACTCGTATCACAACCGCCCCTGCTCCAAGCATTGATTTTAGAAGCGCAAAATCATCATAAATTTAAATTGATCCAGGGTGTCACTGTTAAAGATTTATTGTGGAACGATCAACGTGTTGCCGGTGTTTTACTCAGCGATGGCCAACAAATTGCTGCTGATCTTGTAATTGGGGCGGATGGACGTAACTCAATTGTCCGAGAACGTGCAGGCTTAAAATTAGTCCGCCAACCCAAAAATATAGATATTCTCTGGTTTAAACTGGCCTCCACTCCTGAGTTTGCTGAAGATAATGTGTTTCGGACTATTGTGAATAGCGATCGCGTGTTTAGCATCTTTCATGGAGCCGAGTCAGGTAAACTACATCTGGCTTGGGTTGTGGCCGCCACCGAAAAAGTTGACTGGAAACAAGCAGACTGGGGAGAAATTTTCGCGTCTTTATCGCCTTCATGGTTAGCAGAACATTTCCGCAATCATGCAGACACCATTGAATCTCCAATTAAATTGTCTGTGGTAGTCGGTTCTTGTCCCCAATGGCACGCACCAGGGGTAATGCTGTTAGGCGATGCTGCACACCCTATGTCTCCTGTCCGCGCTCAAGGAATTAATGTTGCATTGCGTGATGTCATTGTTGCGGCTAATCATCTTGTGCCTATATTGCAGAGTCAAACTGAACATCAATATATAGATATAGCGTTATCAAAAATTCAAGCAGAACGTGAGCCAGAAATTCTCCGCTCCCAGCAACTTCAATTACAGGAAGCAGCGCAGGGTGAACTCATGCGAAATAATTCACTGGTGCGATCGCTGTTGGTACAACTTGCTCCCTGGTTCGGTAATATTATCAAACAGTCTTGGTTAAGGCGACAACGGGAAATGCGTCAGGGCATAACTCAGGTAAGCTTAATTGTCTGATCATCCCGTATCTATTCCCTAAGTGCAGAGCTTGCTAAAGACTCTAGTGATTCTGTTAAACAGGTACCCAACTAGCGGTAAAATTAACATCCATCCCCAAATTGCCCTCCTGTTTACCCCATGTATTGTGATTACCTGGTACAAATTCTGACTGCTCGTGTCTATGACGTTGCCCAGGAAACACCACTGGAATCTGCCCCAAATCTGTCTGCACGACTAAATAATCAACTACTGCTAAAGCGGGAAGATATGCAGTCAGTTTTTTCCTTTAAGCTGCGGGGTGCTTATAACAAGATGGTGAACTTGTCGCCTGAGATGCTGGCCCAGGGTGTAATTGCCGCATCTGCGGGAAACCATGCCCAAGGTGTGGCTCTGGCTGCTAGCCGGTTGGGTACACGCGCGATTATTGTGATGCCGGTGACTACTCCTCAAGTGAAGATAGATGCAGTCAAGGCCAGGGGAGGAGAGGTGGTGTTAAATGGGAATACCTACGATGATGCTTATGCTTATGCTCGTCAATTAGAGGCAGAAAAGAATTTAACATTTATTCACCCCTTTGATGACCCAGATGTGATTGCTGGACAAGGAACAATTGGCATGGAAATTCTGCGGCAATACCAGCAACCCATCCATGCAATTTTTGTGGCTATTGGTGGTGGAGGTTTAATTTCGGGAATTGCTGCCTATGTTAAACGGTTGCGTCCGGAAATTAAAATTATTGGTGTTGAACCTGTGGATGCTGATGCCATGTCTCAATCATTAAAAGCTGGACATCGAGTGAGGTTGTCCCAGGTGGGCTTATTTGCTGACGGGGTAGCGGTGCGGGAAGTGGGTGAAGAAACCTTCCGTCTGTGTCAGAACTATGTAGATGAAATTATTTTGGTCGATACAGATGACACCTGTGCAGCCATTAAAGATGTGTTTGAAGATACACGCTCTATTTTAGAACCAGCTGGTGCATTAGCGATCGCAGCTGCTAAAGCATACGCCGAACGAGAACAAATCCAGGGACAAACATTAATCGCTGTGGCTTGTGGCGCTAACATGAATTTTGACCGCCTCCGCTTTGTGGCAGAACGGGCAGAGTTTGGTGAACGCCGTGAAGCTATCTTTGCTGTAGCAATCCCTGAAGAACAGGGTAGTTTGCGAAAGTTTTGTGAATGCATAGGTCAACGCAATCTGACCGAGTTTAACTATCGCATTGCCGATGAAAAAGAAGCCCATATTTTTGTAGGTGTACAAATCCAAAACCGTGCCGATGCCGGAAAAATGGTAGAAACTTTTGAAAATTGTGGTTTCCAAACCATTGACTTAACAGATGATGAACTGACAAAATTACATCTGCGACATATGGTAGGTGGACATTCTCCCCTAGCACATAATGAATTACTTTATCGTTTTGAGTTTCCCGAACGTCCCGGCGCATTAATGAAGTTTGTTGGTTCTATGAGTCCCAATTGGAATATTAGTATGTTCCACTACCGTAACAATGGGGCAGATTATGGACGAATTGTTGTCGGGATGCAAGTACCCCCCCAGGAGATGCAGGAGTGGCAAGTGTTTCTTGATAGTCTCGGTTATCGTTATTGGGATGAAAGTCAAAACCCTGCATACAAGCTCTTTTTAGGTTAAATTCTCTACTCAAAATGTACAACATCAACTACTGCTGAGAGTTGCCATTAATGTAACGTGATTTCGACCAATAAAAGTGATTGTCCAAATTCTAAAATTCAAAAGCTGGTGAGCATAGCCTGATATAAATATCCCTTGTTTCGTCAGCAAAAGCCCTTCTACCGTGCATAACTCTAGTATTATCAATCATTAAAATATCTCCTTTTTTCCAAGAAATCTCTGTTGTTATTCTTTCAGCAATTTCATCTAATTCTGTAAGCACATCATGAGGAATTTCTGAATCATCATCAAAATTTAAAATTTCTGGGTGTAACTGTTTGGTTGGTAACAAACTGTTTATAAAAACTTGATATTTACCACATTTACTAGGAATAATTGCAGGGCAAATGTACTCAAGATAAATAGATTTATCTGCGTTAATTTTCAGAGACATATCGTTATTTATACACATCTCTTGTAACTGATCCAAATCATCAGTTTTATATTTTATCTGCCATTTATCTTTAGATATATATACAGAAAACTTCAGTTTCTTATTGCTAAATAAATCTTTAGTTGAAACGCTAATTTGCTCAAAAAAATCTTTGCCATCACATATTGTTGTTTGTCCTGCTTCTGATGCTGGATTAGCACAAAAAAACCACAACATCAGTGGTTTTGTTTTCTGATAATACATTTCTCCATGTAACTTAATCTCAAACTGATCATCGTTGACGCTTAAAATAGTCTTATCGTCATCAATAATTCTTCTAGTAAAAGCTCCGCCAGTGTAATCGAGAAAATCTGTACTTAATAAATTGCTGAATTGCTTAAAAATATTAACATCAGTTTCAAATCCTCTAAAAAGTAATACCCCAGATGATTTGAATAAATTAGTAATTTCTTCCAGGTTCAATTCTAAAAGACTAACACTATCATTATTTGTAATTTGGATACCTGTGTTTTTTGATAGTGGTTGCAATTTAATACTCATATAGTTAAATAGAGATTTAGTTAATTTTGAGTTGAATGCTGGGCTATAGGCAATGTAGCGACATCTGACATTTTACAAGTTTAAAGAAACTGCGATCGCCTTTTATTTTATGAGTTTTTATATCATGTAGGAAAACTGATGCAAAATCTTTGAGCCTATAAATTTATTAGTTTTTGTCTCAATCCCTGATATTTCAATACGGTTCAGTTAAGGTTTTGATCCCCCCTAACCCCCCTAAACCCCCTAAACCCCTTAGGGGATGCGCCTTCGGCGTAGCAAAAGGGGGAAAATTTTCTTAAAGTCCCCCTTGTTAAGGGGAGCCACTGCGTTGGGCGGGTTTCCCGACTTGTAGCAAGTGGCGTGGATTTAGGGGTATCTTGAATGTTTAAACTTCACTAACTGAACTGTATTGCCTTATATTTTTGCCAAATGGGAATGCTCCCTATGGTTTAACTGTGGGATATACTGATATTCATTTATTCATAACTTTATATTAGGGCAATTATAGCATTTCATTTGCTTTATTTTTAGTGATATATCCTAATTCAAAACACCCCAGTCATAGATTTTTTCAAAAATTATACCCTATTGGCATTAAAGAAAAGGCTCCTACCATAATATAAAAATAATTAGGCAATAGGTTTATTAACTAGTAATTTCACTAACAGTAATTTTATAGTAAAACTACCTGTTGACTGGAATTAAACATAAATAGACTATTGATTATATGATGTATAAACAACTTATTGGGAAACATAATATATGACCTATTGTTTGGTTCCTACCAGAGTCATTGATTTTACTAAATTGTGAACCAAAGACACGATGTTACCAGGGTAATTGGTCAGTAATTTATCAACTCTCACGTTTCACTCAGCATCTATGAAGAGTCAACACAAACTTCACTTATATTCATTACTAGCTCAGGTTCGGTGGTTCAGAAAAAGTTACACCGCTAAAATCATGTTGGTGGCATTTTTAGGAACCCACGTCCCACTTCTGACCTTGCTGTTCAGTTTTGTGATCTCAAATTCCTATTCTTGGGATATGGCGCTGCCAGTTTTATTGATTGCCCTGTTAGCTACATTAGTGGGTACTGTAGTCACTCTCTATGCATTACGCCTCCTACTAGCTCCGGTGATTTTGACATCTACCGCTTTACAAGACTATCTCAACACCAAAACATTACCCAAGCTGCCGACAAAATTTGCTGATGAAGCAGGAAGCCTCATGGCAGATACCTCACAAACTCTTCATAAATTAGACGAATTAATTCACCACATCAGTAATTACGATAATTTAACTGGATTACCCAATCGGGATCTATTTTGCGATCGCCTGCATCAAACTTTATGCCAACCTCAGCACAGCCAAAAGCTTGTAGCTGTATTTTTACTAGCTATTGATGATTTTATTGGCATGAGTCATGCCTTGGAACATGAAACTGCAAACTTACTTTTAAGAGCAGTTACCCAGCGTTTGATAACTTGTTTAGCACCAACAGATATCCTGTCCCATGTGAGTCGAGATGAATTTGCGATCGCGCGCATAGATCTTCCCTGTTTTGAAAGTGTCATCCACCTTGCCCAGTTGTTACAAAGTACCTTAGCAAAACCCTTCTCTTTAGATGGCAACCGCATTCATATTACAGCCAGCATCGGTATCATCTTTAATGGTTTAGATAATTGCCATGACGTAGACCAACTCTTGCAACAGGCTCACATAGCTTTGCACCAAGCCAAACAGAAAGGGCGTGGTCAACATCAGTTTTATTCACCAGAGATAAATTCTCAAATCCAGGAAAGATTAGCCCTAGAAAATGAATTACACGGTGCCCTTGAGCGTGGCGAAATGCGAGTTTATTATCAACCCCTAATTGATTTACACAGCGGACAAGTAACAGCAAATGAAGCCCTCGTTCGCTGGCAACACCCTACGAGAGGTTTGGTTTCCCCGGTCAAGTTTATTCCCATTATCGAAGCTAATGATTTGATTGTGCCCATTGGTGAATGGGTTTTGCGAACCGCTTGTGCCCAAAACCGTGCCTGGCAACTTGCGGGAATGTCTCCTATTCGCATCTCCGTCAACCTCTCAGCTCGACAATTTGAACAACCGAATCTGGTGCAAGTCGTCAGCCAGATTCTGGAAGAAACAGGAATGGCAGCTGCTTACTTAGAACTAGAAGTGACTGAAAGTTTCTTGATGACTGACATTCACAGATCGGTGGAAACCTTAAACAAATTACGAGAACTAGGGATATCAATAGCTTTAGATGACTTTGGCACAGGCTATTCCTCCTTGAACTACTTGAAGCAATTTCCTGTAAATATGCTAAAAATTGATCGCTCATTTGTGCAGGATATAATCTCTAATCCTGATAGTGCGGCTGTCACCAATGCCATTATTGCCTTAGCAAAAAGCCTGCGGTTAGCTATCACAGCCGAAGGAGTAGAAACCCAAGAACAGATGGAATACTTACAAAAACGTGGATGTGACGAAGGTCAAGGTTTTTACTTTAGTCGCCCTGCTCCGGCTGAGACAATTGCCCCAATGCTCAAGATGAGTTCTCAATCGAGAGAAATGATGGGAGTAGGGAGTAGGGTACAAAAACGAGCATAGTTTTTATTGCCCCATCTCCCCATATCCTCACTCTCCTCTTCCCATGGCCGAGCGAAACGCGGGAATTGGGAAGAGATTTTGAAATCCTGCTATCCTCTGACTAGGAGGTTCTGGGGCAGAGTTCCACAGGGTTTCGTAGTAAAAGAAGGTGACTCCTAAACCGCGTGCTTGGGCAGCCCGTACCTGTGATTTAATTTGTTGCATGGGTACAGGTCGATTGCGTAAACCTGTCATAATACCAATGCCTGTGGGAATAATTTGTTGGGCTTCTTGAATTTCTGTGCGGGAAATATTATTGACAAAGCTTTGGAAATCGGGACGATATATCTGTACAATTAGCTCGTCTACAATGTTTTGCCGCATCCAAGCTAGCCAGTCTTGGAGTTGAAATTTGTAAGCATAGTCGTAGTAATTGGGAGAAACTGAGAAAATGGCGTTGGGTTTTCTGGCCTTCACTGCTTGATGAAGTTGTACCATAAACGCTGTGATTTTATCTGCCCGCCAACGCATCCATGATTGATCTTGGGGATTACTAGGGGGACTATTATTAGTTTCTTGGGTGTATAAGGCGATGGTGTAGGGATCGTAACCAAATTCGTGGGGCAAACTCATATGATCGTCAAATTGAATGCCATCGACATCATATTGAGTGACGGTTTCCACTACGAGATTGGTGATAAACTGCTGGACTTCGGGATGGAAGGGATTGAGCCACACAACTTCACCAGCCGCACTAATTGAAGTTTGGCTACCGTCTCGTTTTTGCGTTAACCACTGTGGATAATCCAACGCTAATTCGGAAGTTGGGGGAGCCATGAAGCCAAACTCAAACCAGGGAATTGCCAAAAGTCCCCGGCTGTGGGCTTGGGTAATTAAGTCTGCGAGAATATCATGGCCATCGGAGCCGCGAAAGACAAAGGGTTGAATACCAGTGCGTTGTGCCACGGCGCTAGGATACATGACATAGCCAGAATTCCATACCACAGGATAAATCGTGTTGAAGTGGAGCTGCCGTAATTGAGTCATGGCCTCTTGCACTTTGGCACGCTCTTTGAGAACGTTAAAGTCATTGTTGGTAATCCAAACCCCGCGAATTTCCTGACGCGGTAGTTGGGCGATGGACGGGCTTAAACTGTTGAGTAGCAGTACGGCAACAAATGATATTAAAACGAGAATAGGGGAAAACCTTTTGAGCGATCGCTCAATCAATGGTAATTTCATCAGCTTGAATAATGTGTTAGCTCCCCATCCATGCCATAGGATTCTTGTGTGATGAAATTTACTAGCCATATCATCTACGAACATCTATGTTTACTAAAGGATTTGTTAATTGGTAGTTAGTTGTTCATTCCATGCACATCAAATGTTTGCATCCGAAAAATCGAAGCAGACTTAGCACAGTAAGATAGGTGACGTAGCTCTGAAGCTAGGAGTGCCCATTTTATTTTTTTCCAGGACGATGATTCAATTTATATCTAGATATAACGTTGTTTGAGGATTAGACTTGACAAATTTACTGATAATATACCTACCAAATATTACTTAGGCTTATAAGAAATATTAATTACATAAAAAACCACAGATAAACTATCAATTTCTATCCGTGGTTTATTTTTTACTGATTTGGCTTTTTGCCACAAGTCTAATTATTACTTGTCATTTCTGGACGAATATGTGGCAGTTTGATTATCAGGGGAAGTAGCCTCTAATGACATTGTTTGATGACGATTACGTTTAACAAAACGTTCTGTAGTCATCTTAATCACAATATATAAAATTGGCACGACAAACAAACTCAAAAAAGTAGCAACTAACATGCCACCAAACACCGTTGTTCCCAAAGACAGACGACTTCCCGCACCAGCCCCTGTGGCAATAGTCAAGGGAAAAATACCCAGCAGCGTCGAAAATGCCGTCATCAAAATCGGGCGTAAACGCCCTTGTGCAGCCTCTACAGCCGCCTTAGTAATAGAAAGCCCCTCATCCCGCAGTTGGTTGGCAAATTCCACAATCAAAATCGCATTTTTACTAGCCAAACCAATCAACATCACTAGACCGATTTGACAGTAAACATCATTAGCAAAACCTCGCATTGATTGAGCTATAAGTGCGCCAAAAATTGCTAAAGGCACTGATAACAAGATAATTAAGGGGTCTATGTAGTTCTCATACTGAGCAGCTAGCACTAAAAAGACGAAGATAATTCCCAAACCAAAGATAATAGGTGCTAAACCGCCAGAATCAATTTCTTCTAATGCAGTTCCTGACCACTCATAACCAAAACCTGGTGGTAAAACTTCTTGAGCCACCTGTTCCATAGCCTGAATCGCGTCGCCAGAACTAGCACCGGGTGCAGCAGAACCATTAATTTCAATTGAGCGAAAGAGATTATAGTGATTAATCGTTTGCGCTCCGACAACAGAAGTAGTTGTAATTAAGTTTCTCAAAGGAATCATTTGATTGGTTTGAGAACGAACATATAGTTGACCGATATCTTTGGGGTTAGAGCGAAACTGTTGATCGGCTTGGATATAAACTCGATAATTACGCTGCTGGAGGTTGAAATCATTGACATATTGAGAACCTAAAGCAGTTTGCAGAGTCCGAAAGATATCATCTATGGAAACTTGTAGTGCTTTGGCTCGATTACGGTCTACTTCTACCAGCAATTGTGGCGTTTGTGCAGCAAAAGTGCTAAATACAGCTTGTAATCCTGGTGTTTGGTTGGCGCGACCAAGCAATTGACCCATTGATTGCACTAAACTGTCCAAGCCACTATTACCTCTCTGGTCTTGTAGTTGGAAATTGAAGCCGCCAAAGTTACCTAATCCCTGAATGGGCGGTGGATTCACAGGAAAGACTCTGGCTTCTGTTATGGCAAATAATTGCCCTCGTAACTTACCAAGAATCGCCTGTACTGATTGATCCGGTCGTGAGCGTTCTGCCCAAGGTTTTAATGTAGTAAATATAATACCGTTATTGGCAGTATTACCACTGAAACTAAACCCACCCACAGCGAAGGTTCCCACGACTTCAGGAATTTCCAAGATTTGTTTTTCTACCTGGGCAATGACATCACTGGTATATTGCAGTGACACCCCTTGCGGCCCTTGGATCAGTGTAATAAAAAAGGCTTCATCTTCGTCTGGGAGAAAGGCTGTAGGTACTGTGACATAAAGCCAAGCCGTCATTCCCAAGGAGACAATGAATAGTCCAATGATAATGTTTTTGAAGCGGATGAGAAAATGAAGCGATCGCTCATAACTGCGTTGTACCGAGTCGAGCAACTGATTAACTCGATCAAAAACCCGCCCCAGCCAACCTGAAGCTTTCTGTCCAGGACGTAGCAATAAGGCACACAAAGAAGGTGTCAGTGTCAAAGCCAGAAAAGTTGAAATCACAATGGAGAAGGCGATGGTCAGGGCAAATTGCCGATAAAGTGCGCCAGTACTTCCGGGAAAAAATGCCACAGGGATAAATACCGCCATCAGCACCAAAGAAGTGGCAATTACTGCACCAAATAGTTCAGCCATTGATTCACTGGCTGCTCGGCGCGGACTCATGCCTTTATCCTGAATAAAACGGCTAATCTGCTCAACTACAACGATGGCATCGTCTACCACCATCCCAGATGCTAAAGTCAGACCAAATAAGGTCAAACTATTAATAGAAAAGCCAAAAATCCTGGCAAAAATAAAGGTTCCAATCAGAGACAAAGGCACCGTCAGGGCGGGAATTAAAGTAGTTCGCCAGTCCTGCAAGAACACAAAAATCACAATCACAACTAGTATGACTGCGGCAATTAGAGTCTTGACTACTTCTAACATAGACTCTTCCACAAAGAGTGTAGTGTCAAAGGCTACCTCATACTGTATTCCCGGCGGAAAATTGGGAGCCAATCGCGCCATTTCTGCCCTCACTCCCCGCGCCACATCTAAGGCATTACTCTCAGGAAGCTGATAAATGCCCAAACCTACAGCATCTTTGGCACGATATCGCAAAAATGAGTTGTAATTTTCTGCTCCTAGTTCGGCTCTACCGACATCTTTAAGCTTGATTAAGGTGCCATCATCGTTAGTTCTCAGGACAATTTCGTCAAATTCTGATGGTTCGGTGAGTCTACTAACAGCACGCACATCAATTTGATATCTTTGCCCTTCCGGAGCAGGTTCTTGACCAATACTCCCCGCACCGACTTGCAAATTTTGTTCAGATAAGGCATTGGCTACATCCGCAGTCGTTAGCCCCCGACTAGCAAGGCGATTGGGATCTAACCACAGACGCATGGCGTAACGGCGTTCGCCAAAAATTTGCACGTTGCTAACGCCTTTGATTCTTTTTAAGGCATCTGCTAAGTAAAGGTCAGCATAGTTACTTAAAAATATATTGTCATATTCATCATTTTCAGCAAATATCCCAATTGCTAAAAGTATATTGTTAGATTGCTGTGATACTCTAACACCCGTGCGTTGTACAGCTTCTGGCAGTTGCGGTTGGGCAATAGAAATCCGGTTCTGCACGTCCACAGCCGCAATATCGGCATTTCGGGATGAATCGAAGGTAGCTGTAATATTAGTTGAACCATCGTTACTACTACTGGAGGTAATGTAGCGAATACCTTCAATCCCGTTGATTTGCCTTTCTAAGATGTTCGTCACACCGCTTTCTACGTCCTCAGCACTAGCTCCGCTATAGTTGGCGGTGACGTTAATTTGAGTAGGAGCAATATCTGGGAAACGAGCAATGGGCAGAGTGGGAAGACAAATCAATCCCAATAACAGCACAATTAACGCACAAACTGTAGCAAAAACTGGCCGTTTAATAAAAAAATTAACAAACATAGATTTGAGAAATTTGTAAATGGAAATCGGTAGTTAGGAATTTAGTCAACCAATTTTGGATATTAGATTGAGGATTTTCCATCTAACGTCTAAAACTCAAATTCTGCTGCCAAAATCATTCAATTACGAATTATTCCTGGGGTTTTCCATTCCCCATTTCTGCGGATGCAGGCATGATCGGCGCACCATTGGTTAGGTTAAGAATGCCAGAAACAACAATTTTGTCTCCAGCTTCCAGCCCTTCGAGAACTTGATAATTATTGCCTTCAATGTCTCCTAACTTCACGGGTTTTTGTTGAGCTACCAGATTCGGCATTCCCGGTTTGCTTTCTGCTGGTGCTTGGGCGACAAACACAAAATTTTGCCCCCCCATGCGCGAGATTGCGACCGTAGGAACTAAAATTCCGGGACGTTCGCTCCAGGTGATTTTAGCTTGTACATTCAGGCGATTAAGTATTTGGTTTTTGGCATTGAAAAAAGTAGCTTTGGCAACAATATTTTGCGTATTAGCCTTGATATTTGGTGAGATAAAACTCACTTTACCTGTAGCCGCAGGTTTGCCCTCAGCATCTAGTATTTCTACAGGTAATCCCACACGCAACCTTTCGGCTTCATAGAAAGGGACATTTAAATTCAATTCCAAAGAGTCATTTCTATTTAAAGTGGTGAGTTCATCTCCTTGACTGACAAAATCTCCCACCTTCACCGGAATATCACCAAGAATACCAGTTAAAGGAGCGATAACATTTGTGTTTTTTTGTTGGACTTCTGCGACCTGGACTTGGGCGGCGGCTTCACTAACTTGAGAACGGGCTTGAGCAATTTCTTCCGGGCGGGGGCCGTTCTCAAGTTGTCTGACATTTTGCCTTTCTAGTTCTACAGCCGCAGCTAGTTCATCAATATCAGAGATTCGGCTTTTGCGGAGTTGTTCAAGGCGTCTTTGGGCTTCTTGCAGCCTAGCTTCAGCGCTTCTTTGTTCTCCCAGAAATCCTTCTAGTTGGTCTTGGGAAACAGCACCTTCTGCTCTTAATTGTTGGTACCTCTGACCTCTTGAGCGTGCCAATTCCACATCAGATTTAGCTACCTCAATTTGCGCTTCGGCCTGAGCAATTTCTTCGGGACGCGCTCCTCCCTGGGCATTTTTCAGACGAGTTTCGGCTTGAGTTAATCTAGCTCTGGCTTGGGCAATTTCTTCGGGACGTGTGCCGGCTTTGAGTTCTGCAAGTCTGGCTCGGGTACGTTCTAACGATGCTTTTGCTTGTCGTAAACTAGCTTGGGTATCGTCACTTTGCAGGCGAATTATCACTTGCCCTTGTTGGACGCGATCGCCTTCTTTAAATAAAATTTGACTGATCCGCCCGTCAGTCTCTGGCTGGATTGCTACTGAGCCAGGTGAGTCTAAAAAGCCACCAATTATTGAACTGTCTTCTATAGTTCCAGTTTCTACAGTGGCTATCTTCACAGGAACTACCATTGGTTGACCCGCCGCTGCTGTGTCGCCTGGAGGTGAATTACCAGCAAAGCTATTTTGCCACCAGCGCCAACCAACACCACCGCCGAAAATTAACAGGATAATGCCTAAAATTAAAGGCCAACGCCGCCGTTGATGAGGCTGAGGTTTTGTCTCTGACTGTTCAATATCTGGCTGTTTGGTTTCAGCCGCAACGAAAGACTCAGGAGGTTCAGAATGAGGCATATTTGTTTTTTATATATAGACAGATTTGGCATGAGGTCATCTACTAATTACTGAAAAACGAGATAGCTCAGGATTTTCCAGCTTTCCCCCTGGTATAATGGGAAATTTATAGCACCTAGAAATTACGTATAAAAACTGTGGTTTGTTTTCAGTAGTCAATAAAAACCAGTAATCCTTTGTTTTTCAACTCCCAGAGCTTTTCCCAAAATTTAATGGGTTAATGCGTACCAACGAAAAACATCAACAATTTTGTAGTATTTGCTACCTTGGATGTGTGCATTGTCACTAAGTTTTCCTAAATGCACAAATAATTTTGGGCGAGTTTGTGCAGTTTTTGACGCTAATTGATTCATGCGACTCATGCAAGTACTTGCTTGCATTATATACACATGTCGAGAAAATTTGTAAAAATTCAAGAAATTTGGTAGCGATCGCCTCAAAATCTGCTTGCAAGCAGTAATTACTTATATTTAGGCACAAAACAATAAGTTTTAATTATTATTTTCCCTGTCAGGTAGTTTTTCATTTTTTGCTACTTTGGTGCTGGAGTAAATGTCAAACATTACCCCCAAGGGATACTTTGTAAAACTCAGCAGTCTATGGGCTAATGGGAGAAAAGTGGCATGGAGATGGACAGAACTTGTTTAACTATTAACACTGATGCAATTCCCATCATCATCATAAGTGTTATCTGACCACCAGGGACGAGTGACTGATGCCAGCCATGAAATTTTTGTTGTTCTTGGCGTTGTTTCCAAGTCATCAATGCGGGAATTATTCCTCCTAAAACAGAAATACTGAACGTACCAGCGACATCTAAAGCAGTAAAAAAAATGCTGGGATTAATCGCCCCCAGACTCATGGGAGGTAATAAAACCAGAGAATAAAGTGGTAGGCGACTAAAAGGCTTACCCTGGGAAACTGGAGAAATATCTTGGAAGAAATCCAGTAAACCGTAGACAAAACCAATAAATGATGTGGCGATCGCAAACTCGGAGAAAATAGACAATAGTACTCCTAACCATTCCCCTGCACCGCCAGCACGCAAAATTTGCAGTGGATCAAAAAGAGCCGAATTTTGTCCCATATCAGCACTGACACTTCCCAAAATCACAGCATTCCACGCCAAAAACATAATTAAGGGAATTAAAGAACCAATAATAATCGACCGCCGAATCTTGGGGATATCTCCTTCGAGTTGAGTCACCACCACTGGGACAACGTTATGGTAAAACAACGCCACCAACATCACTGATACCGCACCCCCCAAGGCTTTCCAGTCTTGAAACAAGAATTGCCCACTCTTAATTTGTCCTCCTCCGAGAAACAACAGTCCGAGAAAGGAAGTGATGACAATGGCAACAAAAACACTATTTAATTTCTCAATAAACTTTTCTCGCCCCAGGTACATAATGCCGCCAAATAGCAAAGTGAAGGTCATTGTCCCCAGCCAAGCAGGCCAAGTGTTTTGCATCCCCCATATTTGAGAAACCGCAGACATGAGAATGTCTCCACCTTGAGTGACATACGCCACTAACAAAGCATAGTGTAAAAACAAATAAGCACCACCAGCAATTCGTGACCCGACAAACCCCAGCGTGCGCTCAACCATAGCCAACAAACCAAAACTTAACTGTCCCTCAATCCGCATGGCGTTGACACACACTTCTGCAACCAACAGACCGGAAATCAGGGTATAAAGCCACACAGCAATTAATAAAACTGTCGATGGCAACACACCAGAAGGTAGAGTTACCGCAGGAAGTGCTAAAATCCCAGCACCAACTGTTGTCCCGGCAATTAGCGCTGTGCTGCTTAACACGCTACCCGGTTGATGACTTAACTTATTTTCCTTGAGTTCAAGGTGAGAAAATAATCGAGTGCCTGATTTTGAATGTGTCTGGAAAACAGGTTGTGTAGAAGTCATACCGAGATAAGTCACCGAACAGGGGATAAAATGTTAATTATTGTAACCAATGTTAGCAAAAATCTCGATAGTACCCTTGTTGTTTTCCAAAAAGCACAAGAGGATCAAATCAAGGGAAATTGAGATTTAGGGACATAACTAGGTAAAACTTGATTCAGTTGTTTGTCATTTAAACTCA
Organism: Anabaena sp. CCY 9613; assembly: GCF_963920895.1. Classification (NCBI taxonomy): domain Bacteria; kingdom Bacillati; phylum Cyanobacteriota; class Cyanophyceae; order Nostocales; family Nostocaceae; genus Anabaena; species Anabaena sp. CCY 9613. The sequence continues at coordinate 94,440 of NZ_CAWUDE010000010.1, read as the reverse complement.
GATGTTTAGCCAAAATGATAGACATTACATCTCGAAAATCTGTGGAAATAGCCAAGTCTCTCTTTTGGTAAAGTTGATCTGTGGCTAAACCCGGCCATTCTCCGTAAACTTTCCCACCGCCAACCTTACCACCTAAAACCCACATAACATTGCCGTGTCCGTGGTCTGTACCACCAGTATTATTTTCGCCGACTGTGCGCCCAAACTCAGACATCACCACAATCACTGTATTTTGGTAAACAGAACCTAAACTTTTGGTCAAAGCTGCCAATCCTTTGCCTAATCTCCCCAAATTTCTCGCTAAATTGCCTTGACCATTACCTTGATTCACATGGGTATCCCAACCACCCAAAGCCATAAATCCTAGTTCAATCCTTGGGTCTTGAACCATCAAATTTGCCAATCGTTGCCCATCACCAATAAAGTTATTCGGTAAAGGTGCGCCATTATTTGCCATTTCTGTTTCTGCATCTAGGCCATTCATAATCACCTGACGTGCCATGCGTCCGTGACGATAGGTCTGGCTCAAGTCATCATTACCGCTATAAAGTTGGTCAAATGCTTTTCCCACGTGGGTATAATCTATTGGCAGTTTTTGGTGAGCATGATCACCAGAGGGAATATTAGATACTGGCATTTGACCAGACAAAATACGGGGTTTTGTCCCGCCTATACTAATAGCTTGCAGAGGTGATGATTTGTTGGACATGACACCTAGTAAACGATTCATCCAACCATCATCAATACGTTGGTTACCGGGTATCCCGACTTCCATATAATGTTGAGCTTCAAAGTGGGAGCGTGTCGGGTCGGGGGAACCACAAGCATGAATAAATGCTAAATTATTTTGCTGCCAAAGAGGCATTAAAGGAGCTAAAGCTGGATGTAATCCAAAGCGACCATCTAAATTTAAGACTCCATGATTTTTGCCTGGTTTGGGGATAGCAATTTTCGGTCTTGCTTGATAGTAAGCTGTTTCTGAATAAGGAACTACTACGTTTAAGCCATCAACTCCACCACGTAAAAAGATGACAATGAGGCGCTGTGGATTACTGTTATTGGTGGCAGATCTAGCTACCCAAGCATTGCTGCCTACCGCTGCTATTGTAGAAGCTGAAAATAAGCCTGAGTGAATGAGAAACTCACGTCTTTTCATAGTTTGTAGTTAGCACTTTAGTGCTAATAATGAATTAACTAACGGCGCATCATTTCTGGACTACCCAAGATGAGTGCAGAACGGAGGTTGGAAGTATGAGAAGCGATCGCTTGTTGAGTTGATTCGGAAAATGAGTTACCTAGTGTATTTAACAATAGAGCCGGATCTACTGGTTTGCTTTGATTTTGATTTTTAACAACTCCCGCTATTGATAATTGTCCGTTAGCTACCGCCGTCGCAAAACTGATGCGGCGAGTCATAGCTTCGGGATTTAACCATCTATCTTGTGTGTTGGGATAACCATCGGGAGTGCGATAACGGTAAACGGGCATAGCCATGCTTTCGAGGTGTTGAGAAATTGGTTTTGTGTTGTTGACTTCCATCCCTGTGGCCCGCACGACAGAAACCACATATTGATAGGGTGTTTTGAACTTGGCGTTAAAGTTTTTTGAGTCCCAAAACTCAGGACTTTGGAATAAAGTTTCTAAGACCGCATTAATATCGCCATCAGTGTCAAGAAAGCGTTTTGATAACCTATCTACTAAGGTATTAGGTGGGCGATCGCTAACAAAATACTGTGCTAGTTTGTAACTTATATTTCGGGCAGTTGCTGGACTTTGAGCCAAAATATCTAAGGCTTGTTCTCCCTCCGCTTCACCACTGCCTTGAATTTGCTGTTTTAAGAAAACTTTATCGCTAAAATCATGATGCTCTGGATTAAAATAAAATCCTGTACTATGTTTTTTTTGTTGCATGGGACGCGTAAATCCCCAGCCAGTAAATATCCTTGCCAAAGCAATTACATCTTGTTGCGTGTAGCCGCCATTAGCACCTAGAGTATGTAATTCCATCAATTCACGGGCATAGTTTTCGTTCAATCGGCCGTGAGAACCAGAACTTTTACCAGCTTGATTTTGCCAGTTATCCAGATAAAGCAACATGGCAGGATGGCGCGCTGTGGCCCCTAGTAAATCACGAAAACGACCTAAGACATGGGGTCTGATTGCCTCCTGTTCGTAACTTCCAGCCCACAAGCGAATATTGTTTTTATTGGCATTTACATTAAAGTGGTTAAACCAAAAATCCACCATCACTTCTTGTAATTGTCGCGGACTTGTAGTTGCCCTTAATAATCGGGCGCGGATTGCCTCATTTTGTATTTGTGCGTCTCTTTTTTGGGATGCTTTCTTTTGTTCTGGGCTGGGGTTGGGGGGAGTTCTGAAATATTCTGAGACTTTGACTGTACTCAGATGAATGGTTTCTAACCGTGAAAGTTGGTTTTTGAGTTTTTCCGGTTTAGGAATGGAATTAGGTGCAAGTTGCTCTTTGATGTAGCTTTCTACACCCATAGACTGCACTCTTTGGATATCTCCAGGGCGAGGGCCAAAACTGAGTCTATTAATAATATGTAATACTCTGGGGTCAACAGGTTTAGTAGCGGCATTGCTAGGTTCAATCCCTCCCAGCGCCATCAATAGCGACAACACCAAGTATTTCGGTTTTATAGTCATGACTGGGTAATAATTTCTGGGCTTGTCAAAACATCGTTAGTAGACTGGATGACAAGGAAAAAGGTTCACAGTCAATGCAATTAATCTTTCTTATCTAGTGAAGATTCTACCGCAAATCATTTCCCTACTGGTGTCAAAGCATATTAACGCCCGCAGGCTATACAAACATGACACGTAAGTCGGCGAGAATAAATCAAAGTACAAATAATGTAAAAAATATTGAAATTAGTTTGTAGTAAGGACTTTAGTCCTTATTTGAGGGCTTCAGCCCTCACTACAAACCGTCTTCTTGAAGGCTGGTTGCGTCTTCATCTATGGTATTACGGGCATGATTTAGCACCGCCATGATTTTTGTAATTGGGGTTGGAGTGCTTGTTCGCTTTGTACATGAATACCAGGGTAATCCCAATTAACCAACGTCGATTCTGATGATGAAGTCGTATTTGGCCACAATACCCAACGACTACCTGGAGGTAAGGAAGAGAGACTTAAAGAATTTTGAGTTAGCCAAATCACAGGATTGTTTTGGCGGCGATCGCTCGTGTTAATCTCTTCGTGGTAGGTCGTTGCAGCTAAAGTTTCTAAAACCAGGCGATCGCCTTGAATTAAACCTGTCGCTGCTGTCCACAGTTGCACTGGTATTTGCTGTTTTTGTGCGTAAAAATACATTGAAGCTACGGCAATTACTGCTTGTTCAAAGTTTTCTGTATCCCAATTTCCAGCACTATCAAGGGCAATTACAATTTCTTGTCCGCCCGTAACTATTTCTAGTTCTCGTATCCGTAATTCCCCGTAGCGCGCACTAGTACGCCAGTGGATCAGACGAGTGGGATCACCAATGCGGTAAGGACGTAGCGATCGCACCAGTCCCGATGAAGCTGTCTGCAAAGGTCTGCCACGAGGATCACTTTTTTTGCTGTCATCTTGTCCAAATTCATCGATTAAGGGGCAGGTAGTCAAAGGTAATACTGTGGGATAGACAATTGCTGTGGCAGCACAATCACGCTGACGGCGACACCAAAACAATCCTAAAGGCACACCACTACCCAGTTCGACGGTGTGCCAGCGATAAATTCCCCGGCGCTGGGTGGGCTGATAATATACCCAACGGTAACTGTCATGTTTGGGAATTGTTTCTATAGCCTGATGTACTGGTTTTCCTAAGACAAAGGGTAATATATCCTCGACTTGCAACAAATTGACATAGTATCGTGTAGGATTGCAGATTTCTACTTCCACCGTTAGATCGTCACCTGCTGATATAGGCGACATGGGATGACGTTTCACCACTAAACCAACAAGCGATCGCGGTGGTAAAACTGCGGCTATCACTAAAAGGGCAAAACTTACACCGCTAATAGCGTATAGCCAGCCAGCCATAGTATTCACAGCCGCCCCAAAAAAACAAATCGCAATTCCCGCCAGTACCCACCCAGTGTATGTAGGCGCACTAGCACGGATTTCTAACCAGTTAGTGATGGGTTTAATGATTTTCATGTTTCTTTTTTAACCCAACACTGATAAAAATTCACAGATGTCTTTTTACTTCATGGGGAACATTCTACGGAAAATCTAATTTCCCAACCAGAAATTCAAAGTCTCTAACGCCACTTGCTACAACGCGGGGAACCCGCGCAACGCAGTGGCTCCTCCTCGCAGGAGAGAGATTTAGAGAGAGGTTTTCCAGATACTGTCAAAAGTTAGCTCATAAAAATTAAATTACTTAATTCCTGCATCCACTACGATTAAGCCAGGACTTACGTAACCAACCACATATTTTCGTTATTGCGACCGTAGGGAAGCAATCTCAAAACCTTGATTTTCGTAGCGAGTGCGTAAGTCCTATAAGCTATAAACAGGGTAAGTTGTGATAATTTGCTTTTCCTGGGCAAATTAATTGTTTCAGTAAGTAGGCAATAAAATTTCCAAAAAATATACAAACCTCGTTCTTTTTGGCAAAAAAAGGCTTTGATGGGTGAATTTACTTTAGTTTTAGATTAATTTTTAATTATTATGGCACTTCCTGTGCTGACTCAGCGCTTGCGGATCTGGTTACAACCTCGAAAAGGTTTAGCGATCGCAGAAGCTTCAATTATTGGGATTGTGGCTGCTTTATCTGCGGTACTGTTAAGAGTAGGATCGGGATCTTTGGGAACATGGCGAGTCCAGACTACCCAAATGTTACCAGCATGGTTCATCTTACCTGTAATTGGTTTTGGCTTTGGATTTACATCTGGGTGGTTAGTAGAGAGGTTTGCCCCAGAAGCCGCAGGTAGCGGTATACCTCAAGTCAAAGCCACTTTGGCTAATGTCCCTATTAGACTATCATGGCGGGTGGCAGCCGTGAAATTAGTTAGTGCTATTGTCACCCTTGGTGCCGGCATGACCTTAGGGAGACAAGGACCTACTGTCCATGTTGGGGCAGGTTTGGCGGCGGGAATGAGTAGTTGGCTTCCCACTTCTCCAGATCATCGACGGCAAATGATTGCGGCGGGTGCAGGTGCTGGGTTATCGGCTGCTTTTAATGCCCCCATTGCTGGTGTCTTATTTATCATTGAGGAGTTACTCCAAGACTTATCGGGACTAACTCTGGGAACTGCCATTATCGCTTCATTTATTGGTGGGGTAGTATCACGGTTATTGGGTGGCGGTAGCTTGCAACTCAACCTGGAATTTATGCAACCCTCTAGTCAGTTTACTCTGTTAGAAATTCCGTTTTTTTTGCTGTTGGGTATTTTAGCAGGTTTCCTGGGGGCATTATTTAATCACGGTCTGGTTGCTAGTATAAAAGCTTATCACAGATTACACATTAGCTTACCCCTAAGAGTAGCTTTAGCCGGATTAGTTTCCGGTATGATTGTATCTACACTGCCTGATTTTTTTCGTGATAATACTGGCTTAAGAGAGTATTTAATTACAGGTAGTGCCAATGTATCCTTTGCCGCGATCGCCTTTTTAGCTCAGTTTATCCTAACTTTAATTGCCTTTGGCTCAGGTGCGCCTGGGGGATTATTTGCGCCGAGTCTGATATTGGGTTCTTGTTTAGGACACATAATTGGTGTTTCTGCCTCGTATTTTTTGCCAATTGATGCCCCTACTACCTATGCGTTAGCGGGTATGGGGGGCTTTTTTAGCGCTGTTTCCAAGGTACCCATCACAGCCATCGTGATTGTGTTTGAAATGACTACAGATTTCAATCTAGTACTACCTTTGATGATTGTTTCTGTGGCAGCTTACTTAGTTTCCGATAAAGTCATGCCTGGATCACTGTATGACAAACTATTACAGTTAAAAGGAATCACAATCACCAAAGAAATTTCTCACGAAGGGATACTATCTAAGTTAACTGCCAATGATGTCATGGAGCAACGAGTGGAAACTCTGGATGCAGACATGACTTTAGATGAGGCAATGCAGGTATTTACCCGTTCCCATCATCGCGGCTTCCCAGTAGTAGAAAATAACAAATTAGTAGGCATAGTCACCCAAGCGGATTTAGTGAAAAAACGCGCTCACGATTCACAAATCATTGGCGATCGCAACCCCCCAAATAATACCCCGTTAAGGGAAATTATGATCCACTCCCCGATGACGGTCAGACCTAAGCATAACCTCAGTAATGTCTTATATTTACTAGATCGCTATCAAATTAGTCGCTTACCAGTGGTAGAAGGACGAAAATTAGTTGGCATTATTACCCGTGCAGATATAATTCGCGCCCAAGCAGAACATTTAAATTATGGCAACACCAGCACAGAAGCACAAATAGAGCCTTCCTATGTAGTTTATCAAACGCGATCGCCTAACATCGGCAGAGGCAGAATATTAGTACCCGTAGCTAATCCCGAAACCGCGGCTGTTCTGTTGCAAATGGCCGCAGCCATTGCCCGCGATCGCCATTATGAAATAGAGTGCGTGCAAGTAATGATCGTCTCACGCAACAGTTCACCATCAGAAACACCAGTGAGAACAGCCAAAAGTCGGCGCTTACTCCGACAAGCAGAAGTCTTAGGCAAAAAGTGGCGTATTCCTGTGCATACAGAGATTCGAGTTGCCCATGATGCCGCCCAAGCAATTTTAGAAACCATTAAAGAACGACACATTGACATTATTTTAATGGGATGGAAAGGTGAAACTTCCACACCCGGTCGGATTTTTGGCAACGTGGTAGACATTATTATTCGCCAAGCCACCTGCGATGTGATGCTAGTCAAGCTAGGGCAAAAAGTTCCCAGAATAATTTCGCCCCCATCTCTTACCTTGGGGGAACCCACAGAAGCGTCTACATCTCCCCACCTCCCCACTACCCAATTTAACCGTTGGCTAGTCACAATGGCTGGAGGCCCCAATGCCAGAGTCGCGCTTAAATTATTACCCGCCTTAGTCACATTAGGTAATTATCCCCAAATTCGCTTGACACAAGTATTTAAGCCCTCTGAGTTGAAACCAGACATGTCAGTTTTAGAACAAGCCATCCGTGTACTCATGCGTCGCCGCAAATTATCCAGCAATGTAGTTGCCATCCCGGTACAAGCTGATTCAGTGTCTGAAGGTGTGATTAATCTAGTGAAAACTGAAGGTTATGATGTTGTGGTTTTAGGGGCATCTCGTGAGGGATTATTACAGCATGTCATACAAGGTAATATACCCGAAGCGATCGCCTCTGGTGTAGAGAGTACCGTAATTTTAGTTAGGGGCGCGATTAGTAATTAGACATTCTCTTTATATTATCTTCATCTATTCTCAAGCCCAAAATACCTAATTTTTTTGATCACATATTAGCTAGAAAATCAAAAACTTAATTCTTGCCAAACTCTTATATTTGGGAACTTTCAGACAATAAATCAATAAATACATCTCTAGAATTAAAGTAATCCCTCCTCAGGAAGATGTCATAAAGAATACGCATATACAGGTATATTTATTTACAATTGTAACATTAAGGGTTCATAATTTTTTCATGAAATTTACGTAAAAGTAGTAAATATGCTGAGGTTGATTTAGTATGATACCTAAAGTTTATATTAAGAAAAATAAAAAAAGTGTAGTTTATGTTATTCAACTCCTTAGAATTTATTTTTCTATTTTTGCCGATTATTCTGGCAATATTCTTTTTTGTAAGTAAATATGGTTATCATCGATTAGCGATCGCTTCTTTGGTAGTCGCTTCTTTGATTTTTTATGGCTGGTGGAACCCCAAATATTTAATATTACTTGTGGGTTCTATGATTTTTAACTTTGGTATAGGTTACACATTAAACAAAAAATCTCGCTCAAAAATATTTAAAAAGACGCTGCTAAGTTTAGGAATTGCCACAAATTTAATTCTGATTGGTTATTTTAAATACGCCGATTTCTTCATTGCCAGCGCAGGCGATATATTAGGGCGAAACTTTAACTTACAAAATATTATCCTACCTTTAGGAATTTCCTTCTTTACATTTCAACAGATTGCCTATTTGGTAGATTCTTTCCGGGGAGAAACAAAGCACTACAATTTCATAGACTACTGTTTATTTATTAGCTTTTTTCCCCAACTAATTGCTGGGCCAATTGTTCATCACTCAGAAGTAATGCCCCAATTTGCCGATAAAAGTGTACATCGGTTTAATCCCGAAAATTTATCAGTAGGCATCACCATTTTTAGTTTAGGTTTATTCAAAAAAGTTGTGTTTGCCGATAATATTGCGATTTATGCTAGTCCGGTATTTGATGCTGTAAGTCAAGGGATATTCCCCACTTTTGTTGATGCTTGGATTGGGGCGATCGCTTACACATTACAACTATATTTTGATTTTTCTGGCTATTCAGATATGGCAATTGGCATCGCCAGAATGTTTGGGATTAAATTGCCAATTAACTTTTATTCCCCTTATAAAGCTATTAGTATCAGTGATTTTTGGCGGAGATGGCATATCACCCTCTCTAATTTTTTACGAGATTACTTATATATTCCTTTAGGTGGTAATCGTCAAGGTGAAATTAGACGTAATATCAACTTAATTATCACCATGTTATTGGGAGGACTTTGGCATGGTGCCGGTTGGCAGTTTATTTTCTGGGGTGGTTTACATGGATTTTATTTAGTTATTAATCACCAATGGAACTCTTGGCAAAAAAGACGCAACTTGACAGTCAATAATTGGCTAAGTCAAACAATCGCTTGGTTGATCACCTTCATCGCCGTTGTCTTCGCCTGGGTATTCTTCCGCGCTGAAAACATGAATTCAGCATTCGTAATTATCAGAAGTATGCTCGGTTTAAATGGCTTATCGTTGAATGCAGAAATTCTAGAAATAGAATTGAAAAGAGCAACTTTGGGAATTTCTATCTTACTAGCCATCGCCTGGTTTACACCAAATGTTCAGGAATGGATGGGTAAATATGAGCCAGTCTTAAACTTTGAAAAAGTCAAAAAATTGTCGTCCAATGGCCCTATATGGTCAAGATGGCAGTGGCAACCTAATCAAACATATGCTGTCATCACTTCATTTCTAACGGTAATTGCACTATTGCACCTTACCAAAGTTAGTGAGTTTTTGTATTTCCAATTTTAGGGATTCAGTAAATCTTATGCTTGGTTACATCAAAACATACTTCGCAGTGGCAAGCGTGCTTCTGACATCCGTTGGCGCACTCAATTTCGTAATCGATCCCCTTTGGTATCGTCGGGGGAACCGATTAACTGGAGTCAATGTACCTTTTAACGAGAGATTGACCAAAACTAATCGATTATTGAATAGCGATATCCAAAAGTACGATTGTCTCATTTTTGGTAGCTCCCGCTTAACTTTATTAGATACAAAAGCCCTCAAAAAAAATAATTGTTTCAATTACGCTTTTGCCGCGGGAACTGCTGAAGAATTTGCTGAATATGCTAAATTTGCCAAAGAGCAAGGAGTTAATCCCCAAAAAGTATATGTGGGAATAGATGCTTTCAATTTCAAATTCACCATAGATGATAAAAATATGGCATTTAAAGAAGAAGTTGAAGTGCCAGAACCGCAACCAATGTATCAGTCTTATCTATTCTCCATAGACAGTTTAAAGTTTAGTATAAATACATTAATTGGGAGATTTCCTCTAGAAAGAGCATACAATAAATATTTCAAAGGTACAGTTTTAGAACTTTCTTACGATTACAATCCTAAATTTGTTACGAAGAAATCTCAAGAAAAATGTGATTTTTCTCGGATAAACTCTTATAAGCAAATCCGAGAGACGTTTCCAAATGCCGAAATTATTGGTTACGTAGCACCAGTTTCACCTTGGGAAAAATTTAACCAGAGCTATGCTCAAGGCCTGCTAGATTGCCAGTTGCAAGGTATTCATGAATCTTCCCGGCATTTTAATGAAACATACGATTTTTCCTATCCTTCGCGGGTAACTAAAAACACGAACTATACTTATGATGGTAGTCACTACTATCCATATGTGCATGAAAGAATAGCCAGGATTCTGGAAGGTGAAAATTCTCAGTTTGGTATTCGTGTTAATCAAGTTAGTTTACAAGAATATCAAGAGTTGCATAGAAGCAAGCTCAAAACATTTGTCGAACAACAAGGTAAAGGTCATCTGTGGTAGAAACTAAAGTGATGAAATGACGGTTTCAGGTATATCAACATTTTCTTGAACGACTCACATATTGACCATGAATATTTACCATATAGGGAATCACGTAGGTTACGCCCGCAGAAATCCAGCGTTCCCGATTCATTTGACCTTTGACCAAAGCTGAACCGTGATTGATGATGAATAGAATAGAACCAACTACTACAGACACTTTTAATGCTGTCGTCCTCATGTCTGGATTAAAAAGACATAAGCCAAATTCCTTGAAAGTTTTCATCTTGAGATAGCTTGTAGAAACTAATTTTTTAGATAAAAATAACAAATTACTGAGATACGCGCCAAATATTAATAGTATTGTCCTCACTACCACTTACTAGGGTATTACCATCTGGGCTGATAGCAATGGATGTTACCGTATCAGCATGTCTTAATAGTGTCCGCATTTGTTCACCAGTTTCTACATTCCAGAGTTTAACAGTGCGATCGCGGCTAGCACTAGCTAAGAGTGTACCATCTGGGTTAAAGGTAACGGTATTCACTGTTTCATCATTTTCTGTGAGTGTACGAATTTTCTGTTTTGTCGCCAAATTCCAAAGTTTAATCGTGCGATCGCGGCTAGCGCTGGCCAACAGCGTACCATCTGGACTAATGGCAACAGAAGTTACCGTCTCTGCATCTTCCCCCAGTGTGCCCACAAGTACTGCTTGAGACAAATCCCAAAGTTTAATAGTTTTGTCAAAACTGCCACTAGCTAGAGTCACACCATCAGGGCTAATAGCGAGCGATCGCACCCAAGAGGTATGCCCTTTTAATGTCCGTCTCAGTCCTCCTGTACCTAAGTTCCACAGTTTAATAGTGTTATCATCACTACCACTGGCTAGAGTCACACCATCAGGGCTAATGGCTAACGCCTGAATCGAATCAGTATGTCCCCTCAATGTGCGGACTAACTGATTGGTGGGTAAATCCCATACTTTAATAGTTTTGTCATCGCTACCACTAACCAAAGTGCGTCCATCTGGGCTGATAGCTACGACATTTACCCTTTGGAAATGCCCTTGCAAGGTAGCGATTTGTTTGCCTGTGGCGAGATTCCAGACTTTGATATTGCGATCGCCACTACTAACTAAAATTTGGCTATCGGGACTAATGGCTACGGATAAAACCCATTGTTCATGACCGTTCAACACCTTAGCTAAAGCCACATTCTTCAAGCTAATATTAGCCGACTGATCGACAACGGCTTTTGGAATACTCTGATTTTGACTCAACCGAGAAAATAAAACGGTGTGAACACGCCGATATTGCTGATACCAAGAATCGCCGATACCGAATAACAAAATCAAAGCACTTACTAAGACTAAATTTTTCAGTAACGTATATCTAACTGGTAAAGATGAAGTCTGAGTTACTGAGAGTTTTCCCCCAGACTTACCTGCTGGTGGTAGTGCTAATGGTTGTTTGGGAGTCAATTTTTTAATGACTTCATCAGCCGACTGATAACGTTCCTGGATATCTTTCCGCAACAGCCTATCAAGGACATAATCCAAATCAGTACTCAACGGACTTCGCAAATATTGTCGCCAATTAGTCACCCAACCATAGCCATACTCCATCCACAACTGAAAAGGAGACACTCCAGTTAGCAGATGAAAACAGGTAGCCCCTAAACCGAACAAATCACTAGCTGGGTAAGCCTTACCGTCTCTGATTTGTTCCAGGGGGGAATAACCATGAGAACCAATGGATGTACCGCTTCTATTATGTACCCTTGCCGTCAACTGCTTAGAAGAACCGAAATCGATCAGGCTTAATCGCCCATCACCATGACGACGGATAATATTTTCTGGCTTGACATCACGGTGAATCACGCCGCGATCGTGGATAAACTTGAGGACAGGCAATAAATGCAGCAAAATTGCTTGAACTTCCTCAGGTCGATAAAGTTTGTGTCGTTGCAACTCTTGTAACAAATTTTGCCCATTGACAAACTGTTGCACCAAATACAAACAATGGTCTTGCTCAAAGTAAGCTAACAAAGTCGGTATTTGTGGATGTTCTCCCAGTTCTTGTAGGCGTTTTGCTTCCGCAGCAAATAATTCTACAGCTTTCTTTTGCGACCAAGTTCCTTGAAACTTCGGCGCTAATTGCTTGATAACACAACGTTCATTTAACTTATCTGTATCTTCGGATAAATAGGTTCTGCCAAATCCCCCCTCATCGGAAAGTACCCGAATGACACGGAAGCGATTTCGCAACAGCGGCACCAACGGGGTACCACAAGCCTGGCATAACTTCTTTTTGTCAGGATTTAGGGGATTTGAGCAATCGGGATTTAAGCAGCAGATCATTCTCTGACAGGCGCGACTGCACAACAAATTATGCTAAGTTTGCCCCGAAATTTCCCTTAATTTAAAATTGGCTCTCGCGTAATTATGGTAGAAAACACTGCTGTAGGGGATTGGGGAATTACTTAATATAGTAAATATTGGTAGATGCTAGCCCATTTTCCGTTAAGTCGGAAAACTACAAGAGCCATAATATTACTTATTTTTTAGATTATATAGCAGGGCATGGGGAGATGGGGAGATCGGGAGATGGGGAGATCGGGAGATTAAGAAGATGAGGAACATAAAAACCAAGATGTTGGTACTCACCGAAAATCTTTCCCCCCTGCTCCCTGCTCCCTAAGGAACGTCAATAGGAATTAAAGCATTTTCCGGCAAATAGTTACGGAAACCCCCCTCATCCGCCAACACTAAAACTAAGCGCAAAGGATAATCGGGTGGAACTTGCAAATCTGCCCACGGTACTGCTACTTCAAAACAATTGCCTAAAGCTACTTGGGCACGAGTGAAACGGGGATGCCATTGATAATGTTCTCCCGCTTCCCGAAACTGCATCGATTGTGTCAGTAGATTAATTGCCAGATGATGGTGATACTGATAATTCATGGGCGCTACATCTGGTACATCTGCCAAGGGAATGGGGCTATTGTGCATTGTTTTATCTGGATAAAACCACAATAAATTCAACTCTTCTGGCAAATCTCTTCCGGGGACAACTCCACTTTTGAAGTCGAGGCGCACATAGAAATTCAAGTGATCTACCCCATACCAAAGTCGCTGGATGACACTGCTATTGTGCATCGTCCCTCGCGCCCCGCCAATTTCGATGCGACCTGCTTTATCCCAGTCCTGTTCATCGCCTCTACCATCAATGGCAGGATGAATAAATCCTTCTGGCTTATGGTCAGCACGGGCCGCGTGAATTTCTAGTGGTTGTTTGAGGTAAGATGGTGCGGGTTCATTCAGGGCTTTGTAAATGCCCAATAAGTGTTCCCGAAACAATTGATCAAACATGGCATCCTGATTTGAGGAATGTCCTTCACCAAACCACCAGAACCAATCAGAACCCTCGGCGGCATACAACGCTTCCCATGCTTCTGGGTTATTTTCTTCGGTGGCTTCAGGATGTTTCGCTAATGTTTCCCTGGCGTGGGTGAGATAGTCCCAAGCGCGATTTTTCACCGGGTCGCCAATCCAGGTGGTAAAGCTACCATCCACCCAAGAACCGCTGTGCAGTTGTCCTCCGGGAATGGTTGCTGTGGGAGGAAATTGTTCTAGATGTTCGGAGACGGTAACTAATTTTAAGTGGGGTTCATTACTGAGGGTTTGGTATAAAGCCTCTAAGAACGGTTTACCATCTTGGGGATAAAATTCCCAACAATTTTCTCCATCTAAAGCAATGGTGACTAACCAAGGTTGTTCACTTTGACGCTCTCTTTGCATTTTAGCGATCGCTTGCAGGTGTCCCACTAATTCAGCGGCTGCCTGTTTTGGTGGCATTGACCCATAAGTAAAGCCAATCAAATCGGATAATCTATGGTCACGAAAAACAATGGATAAATCACCTGCTGGGGTTTCTAGGCGATATGGGCGATAAATTAACTCTGGTTCCTGGACATTACCTGCGCCATCCCGATGAAAAAAGTGTTTCAACGTCCAGCCCAACACGGCTTCATCTGAGCAAATCCACTTGAATCCTTGTTTTATAATATACGGTAAAATTTCTGGGCTGACTGATTGTTCTGAAGGCCATAAACCACGTGGTTCTTGTCCAAAGCGCTCTGTATACAACTCCCAGGCTTTCCCCAAGTGCCGGGGAATGTCTTCTGCCCACTGAAAGCGTTGCTGAGGTAGTTGCATTTGTGAGACTGCTACCCGGCCCGAGTTGGTATCAGCCAGTAAAGGTAGAATCGGATGAGTGTAGGGTGTAGTCGTGACTTCTAGCTGCCCATTAGCTTGCATTTTCCGGTGTTGGGGGATAATGCGGCTGAGAATTTCCCGTTGTTTGGAATATATACGCTGGCGATCGCTTAAAGTAAAATTCCGACCCTGTTCTAACCATGCCGCAATTTCTGGGTCATCCCAAAAAATCGGATCAATCCAAGCCAGATTGTGCCAAGCCAGCAAATCACTGTATTCAGGCAATTGCCAATTAGCTAAACACCAAGCCTCACCCTTTTCCTGTCTTTGGTAATACAACTCAGCATAACGAGGATGGGGGTCAATCAGCGTATGGTGATTGGCATCAAAAAAGTGTTGAATAATAAATTCTTTTTGCTGCTGAGTTATTTTTTCATTTGGTGTCAGGCTAGCCGTGAGATACGGATCAAAAGCAGTGCCAGCAATATAATCTTCGAGTTGTAATATTAAGGATGGTACTAAATTTACTGTTTGATGTAACTTTGGATACTTTTCCAAGATTAAGATTAAATCTAAATAATCCTTAGTTCCATGCAAGCGTACCCAAGGTAGACGGTAATGCTGACTAGAAGAAACGGAAACGCCGCTGCCAGGAGACTTGTACAGCGGCTGATGTTGATGCCAGATAAAAGCGACGTGTAATGGATGAGACATAGTAAATCATTGAATACTGGGCATAGAGTATCGGGCATAGGAAATGGGACATGAGGGTATGGGTCATGGTGTCAGCAGAAATACTCTGGACTGCCACTACATCTGCATTCTCAGTCCCCAGTCCTCAGTCCCCAGTCCCTAAATTACTTGCTCAACTTCTGCAATTTCCGGAATCATTTCCCGCAGACGGCGTTCAATTCCCATTCTCAGAGTCATTGCCGAACTGGGGCAAGAACCGCAAGCACCTTGCAAGCGTAGTTTTACAATCGGCCCATCAAGCTCTACAAGTTCCACATTACCGCCATCAGACATGAGATAAGGGCGCATTTCATCTAATACTGTCTCGACGTTTTCAGTTGTCAGTTCCATTGTTTGAGACCTCTTTTGGTAGGAAAATATTTATATGCAACGTTTGTTAACTTAATTTTAGATATAATCGCCCCAAGATTGTGTTTTATCCAGAGTTTAGTCAGCTGATAGTCATCCCTTGATGACTCATAATCATCAGCACATTGATCACAAGTATTGTAGTACTTATTGCCAATATCTTTGCTAAGGCTTGTAGTGAGTTAGCGCAGTCTTGGGGAGCCAGTCTGCTCTTGCATTGCGCCACGCCGTGTAGGAACTAGCGTGGTTTCCCCCATGAGCGATTAACATACAGCCTTTGGCCCGGAGGCATTACCCAAAGGGTGAGGACTTTAACCCTCTTCTCTCAATATACAAGGTTGGGTTGAACAGAGTGAAACCCAACAATAACGAAGTCTTTGGGTGTTGGTTTATGCCTCCGGCACGCTACGCGGTGAGCGCAGCCATGTCCGTCAGGGCTTTACGTTCCATTGCTCCGCAACGCTAGCGCGAACAACCCAACACCTAAATTAACCAAAGTATTGAAAAACAAGAGTTTTAGATTTTTATCTGGTGAGAGTGATTACAGAGGGTTAATCACAATTATTAGCAGAAACTAAGACTGGTTGTTGGTACAGAGGCACAGTAAATGTCACCGTTGAGCCGAGTCCTTCACCGAGACTATAAAAATGCACTTCGCCACCCATAGCCTCTATCAGCTTTTGGGATATTGCCAGCCCTAAACCTGTACCACCGTAGTGACGAGTCCGAGAACCATCTACTTGAGAAAATAATTGAAACAATTTATCTTGTTTGTCTAGGGAAACACCGATACCAGTGTCTGCAACCCGGACTTTCACCATGCCAGGAAATTGCTGGTCTTGAATCTTTGTCTTTTTTAACACCAAGTCAGCACTGATGGTGATGCCACCTTCTTGCGTAAATTTTATGGCATTGCTGACCAAGTTAAGCATGACTTGTAACAGCCGTTGATAATTGCCTTGGACAATAATTTCATCAGAAGTCGGTAACATTTGCATCTGGAAGCTGAGGTTTCTAGTCTCTGCCTGGGGACGCATGAAATTTTCTACATCACTAAATAGCTCATCTAGCTTGACTGGAGAGCAAACTAGCTCCATTTTGCCTGCTTCGATTTTAGCGATATCTAAAATATCGTTGATGATGTTGAGTAGATGTATTGATAAGTGATGGGCTTCTGAGAGGAATTGATTTTGTTCTTCTGGGTCATCTGCCATGCCCTCCAAAATCAACTTCAAAAATCCGATCATGCCATTGAGGGGAGTCCGAATTTCATGGGACACATTGGCCAGAAATTCGCTTTTGAGGCGAGAGGCTTCTTCGGCTTTTTGACGGGCTGCTTCTAGTTCTTTGTATAAAGTAGCATGAGCGATCGCTGTTCCCAGTTGATCTGCAACTTCTTTTGCTAGTTCCAGTTCTGCATCGGTCAATGGATGACATTCATCTCGCAGATTTATGGCAATCAGTCCATTGGCTTGGTCTTGATAGCACGTGGCTACCACTAAGATTTTTTGCTGGGGACACAGACTATATTTCGACGCCTCCATCACCACTGGTTCTAGAGTTGCCAACGCCTGAGCAAAGGCTGGCTCAGAAGCTAAATCTATTTCTAAGCCAAGCATCGAGCTGCGTTGTGGCTGATGATATTCTGCTATCACCCGGACTCTGGAACTAGAGGACTGGTAAGGACAGATAATACAACGCTCTAGCCGCAAAGCTTTTCCTAAACTATCAACTGTCTGTTGCCAAATCAGGTCTAAATTCAATGTCCGCCGAATATTTCTGGTAATTTCATTTACCAGCTTTTGATGCTGCTGTGAACGTAAAGCCAAATCTATGGGTGTCGGCTCTGGTGGTGTTAACTTTACGTCTTGTTTGTTGAGGGTAGTTTGCAGTAACCGTCCCATTACTAAGACGGTAGTCGCGGCGGTTCCCAATTGCGGCATAATCGGGCAAATTGCCAACTCCAACTCGAATAACTGCTGGCGGTAGCTAAACCAACATTGAAATTTTTCCGGTACCAAACTACTCAAAATTCGCTGTAAACGTTCCAAATAAGCACCATTGTCTACAGGGACAAAAATTTCCCCTTTGTTGCGCTTGTTCACTATTTGCTTAGGGTTTAACCCCAACAGTTCACTTTGCTGCCAATAAAATGTCAGGTAGCGTCCTGTCCCATCTTGCGTGTACACTAACTCTGCTCCTAAATTTGGTAAGGAGCCACCAGGTTTATGAGTCGAATATTCCAGATTTTGGGAAAATAAATTCGGCAATTGGGATTTAGCAGTAATAGTCATTAATCGAGTTGGATAGACAAATGGCAACTCAGAACGTTTTTGCTAAAGCTGCCCCAAAAAAATTGGCATAAATTATTACAGCTTTGGCATCCACCCATTGGGTATTTTGGCGTTTATGGCATCTAGATTGACAAACTTTACGTGATTTTTATTTTGTATTCACAGCTTATTTACTGTTGTCAATCATTCCATTCCCCCCGAGGTGGAATAGGTATGCGCCGGGGGTTACGTGTCAGTTCATCATCCCGGGGAACTTCACCGCGCAGCCATTGACGAATCGCCACCTCAATCACTTTACTGGGGTCGTTTGTTAGATGCTGAATTTGCTCTAGTAACTCCGAGTCCAGGTGGACGGCAATTTCTACCTTATCGGCTCTTTTGTGATCCGCATCGGTAGCTTTCTCTTTCATATTCATAGGTTTATATACTCAGAGATTGTTACGTCTAAAGCTTTGTCAAGCCGTGATTATGTACCATTGGGGTTCTTTTACTGACAGTTTGCCAGTGCAGAGTTCCTGCACAGTTATATAGTTCCCCGAAATCCAACCAAAGTAACAGCATCTGGTTTTAATTGGTAATTTTCATCAAACTCACTAGACAACAGCTCTAGAACTTTTGTCAGTAAATCAGTAGTTCTAAGCATTTACAAGGTGTAACTGCCCACGATCTCTACATTATTTACTTATATATATTTATTGTACGCCTCTGGTTAGTCAATCCCTGCATGTAAAATAGACTTTATATATATTCTTTAAAGTCTACATAGGGGGGGAAGTCAGTTATTCCTTGTTCTTTCCTGACTCCACATCGACTAATGGCAGCGTCTTGGCGAAGAAAGTATTAAAATACATGAAGTAAATTGTTTGTTTAACCTTGGTTGCTGCTTCAGCAAAAGATAGTATATGACTGACGTTCCCGCCGTTCGTATTCGCAATTTTTGCATTATTGCTCACATTGATCACGGGAAATCCACCCTCGCCGATCGCTTACTGCAATCCACTGGCACTGTTGATGAGCGGAAGATGAAGGAACAATTTCTCGACAACATGGATTTGGAACGGGAGCGCGGCATTACCATTAAGCTGCAAGCTGCCCGGATGAATTATCAGTCCAAAGATGGTCAGCAGTATGTGCTGAATTTAATTGATACTCCTGGACATGTGGATTTTTCGTATGAAGTTTCTCGCAGTCTAGTAGCATGTGAAGGTGCGCTGTTAGTGGTAGATGCCTCCCAAGGGGTAGAAGCGCAAACTTTGGCTAACCTGTATCTGGCTCTGGAAAACGACTTAGAAATTATCCCAGTTTTAAATAAAATCGACTTACCAGGGGCAGAACCAGACCGGGTAATCGGTGAAATCGAAGAAATTATCGGTCTAGATTGTAGTGGTGCTATTCTGGCCTCTGCCAAAGAAGGAATTGGCATTAGTGAAATTTTAGAAGCTGTTGTAGAGCGGGTACCACCACCAAAAAATACTGTAAATGAACGCTTACGGGCATTGATTTTTGATAGCTATTACGACAGCTACCGGGGTGTAATTGTCTATTTTCGGGTGATGGATGGCACTTTAAAAAGAGGCGATCGCATTTATTTAATGGCATCCGGTAAAGAATACGATGTTGATGAGTTGGGTGTACTCTCACCTACCCAAATTCAAGTTGATGAACTACACGCTGGAGAAGTAGGCTATTTTGCCGCAGCCATTAAAGCTGTAGCCGATGCACGGGTGGGAGACACTATCACTCTCACCAAAGCTAAAGCCGCAGAAGCTTTACCTGGTTACACAGAAGCCAATCCGATGGTGTTTTGTGGTATGTTCCCCATTGATGCCGACCAATTTGAAGATTTGCGCGAAGCCTTAGAAAAACTAGGACTTAACGACGCTGCACTACAATACGAACCAGAAACTTCTAGCGCCATGGGGTTTGGTTTCCGGTGTGGGTTCTTGGGGTTGTTGCACATGGAAATTGTTCAGGAGCGTTTGGAACGAGAATACAACCTGGATTTAATTATTACGGCTCCTTCTGTGGTTTACCGTGTAATTACTAATAAGGGTGAAGAACTATTCATTGATAATCCCAGCAATTTACCGCCTCCCAACGACCGCGAAAAAATTGAAGAACCCTACGTCAAAGTAGAAATGATTACGCCGGAAACTTATGTTGGCACTTTGATGGAGTTGTCGCAAAATCGGCGTGGCATCTTTAAAGATATGAAATATCTGGCCCAAGGACGGACTACACTCACTTACGAGTTACCCTTAGCGGAAGTTGTCACCGACTTTTTTGATCAGATGAAGTCGCGATCGCGCGGTTATGCCAGCATGGAATATCATCTCATTGGTTACCGCGAAAATCCTTTGGTGAAACTGGATATCATGATTAACGGCGATCCAGTTGATTCTTTGGCAATGATTGTCCACCGAGATAAAGCCTACAACGTCGGACGATCAATGGCCGAAAAACTCAAAGAACTAATTCCCCGCCATCAATTCAAAGTCCCAATTCAGGCATCTATTGGGAGTAAAGTCATTGCCAGTGAACATATTCCAGCTTTACGCAAAGATGTACTTGCCAAGTGCTACGGTGGTGACATCAGCCGGAAGAAGAAACTGTTACAGAAGCAAGCTAAAGGTAAAAAGCGGATGAAATCTGTAGGGACAGTGGATGTACCCCAGGAAGCTTTTATGGCAGTTCTGCGTTTAGATCAAGGTTAAAACGCAAATTTCAGTTGCATATACTAAAAACTTGCATTCTTAACCTAAATACAGGTGGGAATCCAAGTTTTTAGTTTTATTTAGATCATTGACTGATTAAAGTGCGGTTGATTGCTCAACCAATCAAGCCCTATTCACCAATAATGCCACCGTCATTTTTGGTGATGACCACTGTTGCAGAACGGGGACGACCTTGGGGGCCATAACCTTGACTGTTGGGCCAGTTGCTATGGCTTGTAGGATTAGCAACAGTTCCGCTATCGCCTGGGTGTTGAATATTAATGAACATGGTTCTGTGATCAGGTGTAGTGATCACACCAGTCACTTCACAATCTGTAGGAGCAGTTAAAAACCGTTTAATTTCTCTTGGGTCATTAGGGTTGGCACAAACCATTGAGTTACTACCGATGTTGGCAATAGAGTTTCTACCATCACCTGCATGGTCAGTTTGAATCCACAGACGACCGTAGTAGTCAAACCATAGACCATCTGGTGAGACAAAGTCGTCACCATTGATATTACCTTGAAGATTGGGGTCGGGGTTTTGCTCGTCACCACACAAAACAAAAATATCCCAATTGAATGTGGTAGCTGCAACACTGCGTCCAGTTTCACGCCAACGAATGATGTGACCGTAAATGTTGCTTTCTCTTGGGTTAGCAGCATCAACAGAAGGACGCGCACTACCTCCAGGGGTTGTACCGTCTGGGTTATTCGCAGAGGCTGGTTCTGTTCCGCGACGAGAGTTGTTGGTCAACGTACAGTAGACTTCAACTTCATTGAATCCACCAATCCGGGGACGTTCAGCAATCCACTCTGGACGATCCATCATGGTTGCACCAACTCTATCGGCAGCTTGTCTGGTCTTAATCAGCACTTCAGCTTGGCTATTAAATCCATTCTCTGGTGTCAGACCACGCTGACCATAAACTAGAGGTAGCCATTCACCAGTACCATTGTCATTAAACTTGGCAACGTAAAGAGTACCGTGGTCAAGCAAATCGCGGTTAGCAGCCCGAACTTTTGTGTTGTATGGACGAGAGCAAACGAACTTATAGATATACTCGTTTACGTTGTCGTCACCTGTATAGTAGGCCAGACGGTTGTTATCATCGACAACATATTGAGCGCTCTCGTGTCTGATGCGACCCATTGAAGTACGTTTGACTGGTTTACTGTCGGGATCATAAGGATCAATCTCGACTATCCAACCAAACAAATGAGGTTCTAGGGGATTGTCAAAAGCATCAAAGCGTGGGTCAACTACAGGCCAGCGATAACTGGATGATGTGGGGATACCGTAGCGTCTTTGTCCATTGACGATATCAGCTTTTTTCTTTTCCAGACCTAAATTTGCCAAGACATCGCTATTGACATCGTCCTCTTGGTCGTTACTAAACGTCCGGTTAGCAAAATAGCCTTGAAAGTTCTCTTCACAAGTGAGGTAAGTACCCCAGGGAGTTATACCGTGGGCGCAGTTGTTGACTGTACCATAAGCGGTGTAGCCATCGTTGATACCAATTTCAAATGATCCATTAGGTTGAATGGAGAATTTCTTGGATTTCATCAACGCATCACCCGCAGCAGGCCCAGAAACTCGCATTTCTGTGTTGCCGGTGATCCGGCGACCATAGCGGGAATTGCGATCAACGCTCCAGCTATTACCAAATCGGTCTTTGGCTATCTCTAAAACAGACACGCCGTGAGCAGCCTGAGATTTTCTGGCTTTCTCAATTGTCATGTCGTCGTTACTTGCATTACCAGTGGGATGAAGGAATTGTTCTTGGGTATATTCGTGGTTAACGCAGAGTATTCCACGGTTGTTATATGCGCGACCTTCAACAGGTACTGGCAAACCCGATGTCCGGCTGAGATAGCTTCGTCCTGGAAGAGGGAAGAAGTGCATTCCATCAGTATTCGTCCCAAATTGCTTTTCTTGAGCCGCCGCATCTTGAGAAGCATCTGGGAACCAGTCTGGCGCACCAGGCATGATGGGGTCACCCCAAGCAACTAATACTCTGGCTGTGTAACCTTTGGGAACGGTGACAAGATCCTTCTCTAATAGTCCTGTTGCTGGGTTAAGCAGATTTGGCTCAATGCTCTCGAAGC
The DNA here is from genome assembly GCF_963920895.1 of Anabaena sp. CCY 9613. Taxonomy (NCBI): domain Bacteria; kingdom Bacillati; phylum Cyanobacteriota; class Cyanophyceae; order Nostocales; family Nostocaceae; genus Anabaena; species Anabaena sp. CCY 9613. The sequence goes on along the minus strand of NZ_CAWUDE010000010.1, from coordinate 71,775 downwards.
CAATACCACCAAAGCCAAGTCCGGCGGGAACTGGTGCTGCTTCTACAGTTTGGAGAAAACTACTGATGGCAATATCACTAAATACAGTTGCCGCAGTAGCTCCCGCAGTTGTCATGATGAAACGTCTACGCTTCATGCTGACGCGTCCAATCACGTCAAGGATTGACTCGTTACCGGATGGGTTAATCGTTATATCGTTCTTGGGATGAAGGTGACCTTTCATTATTAGATATTCCTACTTGCAGGTTTACAAAGTTACTATTCAGTTAATTTATTTATGTCAGGAGCAGTGAGAGAATTCGACAAGTCCGCATTAATTTATTTAGACTTTTTTGAGTTTTCTACACAGTTGAAATTGGCTATTACTGCTTAAGTAAGCCAAACACGATTTAGCTTGTTTCAATTTAAGTAACTATCATTAACATCAGGTTATGTATTGTTTAATTTGAATTTATCGAGCAGTATCTTATAAGAAAATCATGACTTAAATGAAAAAAACACAGATCCTATCATGAATCTGTATTCATCATTAAAGCAATGATGAAAATCGCTATAATGCACCTATGACAAGATTTTTACTTTTTTATTTACAGTAGAATCAACTTAACTTATTGAAAACTAATTTCATTTATCGAATAATAAATTCGTATAATCCGTAAATATTTAGAGAGGTTAGCTATGGTTATTCGGAATTATCTTAAAATGCACTTACTTATTTACAAACAATTAAAAAAATGATAATATTAAGTTTTGCTTAATTTAAATTTATTAGTAGTAATTTTTTTTGTATTTGATCTCAATAATTTTTCAAACCATATTTAATATTTTTCAAGCTATTTTGTTGTCTCATATACAATTTAGTAACACCGTAATACAACAAGCAGTTTGCAAGTGAGCGTGGTACACCACAAAAAATGAAACCCTCTAGATTACTTTTCCTGTTATATCTGTAACCAAACTCGGATCAGGAACAGTGTTCAGTGCCTGGCTGTCCTATCCTGGAGATGGATAATACTGTTGTGGGTGAGACTGTGTTTTTCAGTGTTGTAATACCGACTTATAATCGCCAACCGATTTTGGAAAAGTGCCTACGCGCTCTGGAGGTACAGGAATTAAGTGCATCAAGTTCAGTTAATGAATATGAAATTGTCTTGGTTGATGATGGTTCTACTGATGGCACAATAGAGTGGCTAATAGCACACAAAGAAGAATTTCCCCATGTGCGATGGTTTGAGCAAGACCATGCTGGGCCTGCTGCGGCTAGAAACTTGGGGGTAAAACAGGCGCTGGGAGACACAATTATTTTTATTGATAGTGATTTAGTGGTATTGCCAAATTTCCTGCAAGCTCATGCAGACGCACTGGTACAGGGACGGGAAAAACTAGGAAACGATAGCGAAACGGTGCGGCTTTCAGCAGATCGCTTTTTCACTTACGGTGCAGTAGTTAATACTTGCAATTTTGATCACCCCACCAGTGAACCTTATAAAATCACGGATTTTTCCGCAGCTTTTTTTGCCACAGGTAATGTCGCCATCTCTAAACATTGGCTAGAGAAAGCAGGACTTTTTGATACTAGCTTCCAACTATATGGCTGGGAAGACTTAGAACTAGGTGTCAGACTAAAAAAATTAGGGCTAAAACTGATTAAATGTCCAGCCGCCGTTGGCTATCACTGGCATCCACCATTTAACTTAGAGCAAATTCCCCGGTTGATTGACCAAGAAATACAACGTGGACGCATGGGAGTCTTGTTTTATCAAAAGCATCCCTCTTGGGAAGTGCGAATGATGATTCAAATGACTTGGTTACATCGCTTGTTGTGGGGTCTTCTTTCACTCAACGGTACATTGAACGAGCGGACAATGGCTCCCTTTTTGCAATGGCTAATTAATTTAGGTAAACCCCAGTTAGCTTTAGAAGTAGCCCGAATTTTTCTCAACTGGTATAACGTCCAAGGCGTTTATGCAGCTTATTCAGAGGCAATGGGTAGTGGGGAGTAGGGGAAAATGTGGGAGTATTTTTGTTTTTGTCCCTAGTTTCTAATACCCAAAACATGGTAAGCTAGTAGGGTTGTCTAATCTCGCACATCCAGTCATTCGGGTGTTTCCTGTAACGGAAATACAACTGGGTGGAGGTTTAACCCGAATAGGAGTTAAAAAAATATATGCCAGTCGTTTCATTGGCTCAAATGATGGAGTCAGGTGTTCACTTTGGGCATCAAACCCGACGTTGGAACCCGAAGATGTCTCCTTACATCTATACTGCCCGCAATGGCGTACATATCATCGACTTGGTGCAGACTGCCCAGTTGATGGAAGATGCTTATAGCTATATGCGATCGCAGTCTGAGCAAGGTAAAAAATTCTTGTTTGTCGGTACTAAGCGCCAAGCAGCTGGCATCATTGCTCAAGAAGCCGCTCGTTGTGGTTCTCATTACATTAACCAGCGTTGGTTGGGTGGAATGCTCACCAACTGGGCAACCATCAAAACCAGAGCAGACCGCCTCAAGGATTTAGAACGCCGGGAAGAAAACGGTGCGCTAGATTTATTGCCGAAAAAAGAAGCTTCCATGTTGCGTCGTGAAATGACGAAGCTGCAAAAATACCTTGGTGGTATTAAGAATATGCGGAAAGTCCCCGATGTGGTCATCATTGTAGACCAACGCCGGGAATATAACGCCGTTCAAGAATGCCAAAAACTAGGGCTGCCAATTGTGTCTATGCTAGATACAAACTGTGACCCGGATGTAGTAGATATTCCCATCCCCGCCAACGATGACGCTATCAGATCAATTAAATTGATAGTTGGCAAATTGGCAGATGCGATTTACGAAGGTCGTCATGGCCAGCTAGAAGCGGAAGAAGATTACGAAGATTACGACGGCGCTGAGTATGACGAAGACTACGATGAAAGCGAATATGCTGAACCGTCGTCTGATAGTGAAGAAAAAGAATAATCAATCAAGTAACTAAATAATTGAGTATGGAGACTTAAAAGCTCACACTTCATACTCAATTGTTCATAGTTTAAAACTCATCGCTTTTTCTTCACCAGCCCTGAGTAAGATAGAAATACTCAACACCCGTGAGCGATAACAACTCAAGGTCAAGTTAGGAATTGAGGCAACATGGCGGAAATATCTGCAAAACTCGTCCAAGAGCTACGCCAAAAAACTGGTGCAGGCATGATGGACTGCAAAAAAGCGCTGAAAGAAACTGATGGCAACATAGAAACAGCTATAGAATGGCTGCGACAAAAAGGCATCGCTTCAGCGGGTAAAAAAAGCGATCGCATTGCGGCAGAGGGACTAGTAGATACCTACATTCAACCTGGTGGTCGGGTAGGTGTGCTGCTAGAGGTCAACTGTCAAACCGATTTTGTAGCCCGTAACGAGGCTTTTAAAGCTCTAGTTAAAAACCTAGCCCAGCAAGCAGCTACGGCTGATAGTGTTGAGTCTTTATTGGCTCAACCCTATATTGAAGATCAAAGCATAACCGTAGATCAGTTCATCAAGCAAACCATTGCCCAGCTAGGTGAAAATATCCAGGTACGTCGCTTTATCAATTTTGCACTGGCAGAAGGCACACAAGGGATAGTAGACAGCTACATTCATACTGGTGGTCGAGTTGGTGTTTTGGTAGAACTCAACTCCAAAACTGAATCTGCTGCTGGTAAAGAAGAGTTCCAATCATTGGCTCGGAACGCTGCAATGCAAGTTGCAGCTTGTCCCAATGTCGAGTATGTCAGCGTAGACGAAATCCCTGCCGAAATTGCTCAGAAAGAAAAAGACATTGAAATGGGTCGGGATGATTTGGCTAACAAACCAGATAACATCAAAGAAAAGATTGTTCAGGGACGAATTGAAAAACGCCTGAAAGAACTAACTTTGCTGGATCAGCCTTTCATTCGTGATCAAAGTATTTCTGTGGAAGACTTGGTAAAACAAGTTAAGGGACAAGTAGGCGAAGAAATCCAAGTAATTCGCTTTGTTCGCTATATCTTGGGTGAAGGCATTGAGAAGCAAGAAAGTAACTTTGCTGAAGAAGTTGCGGCACAAATGGGCAGCAAGTAACTTCATTGAGAAGTTAAGAGTTATAGCACAGTCGGTTTGGTAACTCATCACTTCTACCATCACAGGTCAGTCAAAATTAGCTGGCCTGTGTTTTATTAGTTATGGACTTTTGCTATTAGTGCGATTGGCAGAAATTAGCAACTATAAATAAACAGCGTTATAGCTGAAAAGTTCTATAAAATTGTTCTAAAATAATTGCGTACATTTGTACCATAATCAGCCTCAGATGGACAGTTAAAAAGAGAAGATATGGCCAGAGCAATTGAGCTAATTGAGCGGGATATTGCAGTTTTGCAAGAAGCGATCCGGGCGATCGCCTCAGAACTCCACAATGCTTATACTAGTTATTTAACTATCTTGGGGCAAGCGTTGCGGAAACAGTTAATTCTAGCCAGTTACCATCTTTGTACTCAAGGGTATCCGGAAAAGTTTTTAAGCTTGTCATTGAATCAACGGCAGCAATTGCAACAGGCTATTCGCAATTTGGGCGGACAAACATCTGAATTATTGCTTACTTTTATTCAGGGTGAGTCGGATGAGGAAGATGAGGAAGATGGGGAGAATGAGGAGGAGGTGGTGGATGAGGGGGATGAAGAAGATGTAGACGAGATAGGGATTTACCCCAGTGTGGGAGACGATGAGGATGAGGATGAGGAGGATGTCACCGAAAACGAGATAGAGGCTTCCTCCAGGGGGGAAGATGAGCTAGGTGAAGCGGATAAAATAGTAGCATATTTTTTAGCTGAATCATCTGCTTTACCTGTGATCAATGTACCTCTGAGGAATTTCACTCCTGATGCTTCTAACCCGATGGAACTAGCAAAATGGCAACAGAATCTAGAAAATTTAGTACAACAGGCGCTAAAAAATGTCTCCCACGATGCTAATCTTTTGTTACAAAAAGCTAATGTCTTACCCAAAAAATTACCAAAACCTATTTTAGAGGCAGCGGCGGCTGTCTCAGAAGCATCTGCCGAGGTGATGCCAGGGCCACCCAATCTCTTAAACTTGGTAGTGGAAATTGAAAATGAACAAAATGCCGAAGAATCTGGACTGACACGGATTATGGCTATTAACCTGCGATTAGGGGAAATTGAATTTGCTGATACCAAACTCGCATCTAGCCGCAGGCAAATTCGCAACATCTTAGTTCAACTAAATAAACTGGGACGAGAGTATCGCAAAAAGCAACGTGAACGCTCAGTTGCTGAAGCTGAATCTGCATGGCGTGCCAGTTGGTTTGAATAAATTAAAAAGTGGGGAGTAGGGAATTTTGGATTTTGGATTTGCTATTTTAGAGGGCAATTTAATCCAAAATCTAAAATCTAAAATCTAAAATTGCATGACCAATGACTAATGACCAACCAGATTGGACACGATTGCACAAAGCCTTGGCAATAGAAGCCCAAAAAGGCTTTACAGACTTGATGGGTAGACAATACCGCTTCAGTGAATTTTTCACTTTGACTTTCGGAAAATTTCCTACAGCTTTGCCCTCAGTTGAGCGTCGCCGTTGGCAAGAACTAGCGGTGCAATTTGCTAACTATCCCCATCTGGAACTGGAAGAAAGACAGCATTTAGTCGCGGCGACGCGCAGGTATCTCTACCAACTACAGCAAGAACCGCAAGAGCAAGAAAGCCGAGGAGTGGGGGAACAGGGAAGAATTTATCAATCCAAAGTTCAAAATCCCAAGTCTAAAATTATCCCAGAAGTGAGTCGGAGATTGGCTCCCAATATTGACCAAAAACTCAGTGATTTACCAGAAATAGGCATCCGCAAGGCTGACAAATTAGCAGCTTTAAATTTGTATACTGTCCGTGACTTGTTGTTCTATTATCCCCGCGACCACATTGATTATGCGCGTCAAGTGAATATCCGGGAGTTGCAGGCGGGTGAAACAGTGACCATAGTAGCTAGTGTGAAGCGTTGTAACTGTTTTACTAGCCCCAAGAATCAGAAATTATCGATCTTAGAATTAATCCTCAAAGATAATACAGGTCAAATTAAAATTAGTCGCTTTTCTGCTGGGGCGCGTTTTACGAGTCGCGCTTGGCAGGAAAGTTTTAAACGCCGTTATCCAGTGGGTAGTGTTTTGGCAGCTTGTGGATTGGTTAAAGCCAGTAAATATGGCTTGACGTTGGATAATCCAGAAATAGAAGTTTTAGCACATCCAGGCGATACCATTGATTCGCTGACTATTGGTCGTGTAGTGCCAATTTATACTTTAACTGAGGGTGTAATGGCTAATATGGTGAGACAAGCAGTAACTGCGGTTTTGCCAGCGGCAATTCACCTGAAAGATCCCTTGCCCAGAGGTTTGCGGGAAAAGTATAATTTGCTGGAATTAAAGGATGCGATCGCTAACATTCACTTTCCTGATGATAGCGCTACCTTACAAGTTGCCCGTCGTCGTCTAGTCTTTGATGAATTTTTTTACCTGCAACTTGGTTTATTGCAACGTCAACAGCAAGCCAGGGCTATCCAAACCAGCGCTATTCTCGCTCCCAAAGGTCAGCTAATCGAAAAATTCTCCAACGAAATTCTACCATTTCAACTCACAGGCGCACAGCAACGAGTCCTCAACGATATCCTCAATGACTTACAAAAATCCACGCCCATGAATCGTTTGGTACAGGGCGATGTGGGTTCAGGTAAAACTGTAGTGGCGATAATTGCTATCCTTGCTGCCATTCAATCAGGCTACCAAGCAGCACTGATGGCACCTACGGAAGTATTGGCAGAACAGCATTACCGTAAGTTAGTTAGTTGGTTTAACCTGTTGCATTTACCCGTGGAATTACTTACAGGTTCCACCAAAACAGCTAAACGGCGAGAAATACATTCTCAACTAAGTACTGGTGAATTACCTTTATTAGTAGGAACTCATGCTTTAATTCAAGACCCTGTAAACTTCCAGCAATTGGGTTTGGTGGTAATTGATGAACAACATCGCTTTGGGGTGAAACAACGAGCGCTGTTACAGCAAAAAGGCGAACAACCCCATGTATTAACTATGACAGCCACCCCCATTCCCCGGACATTGGCATTAACAATACATGGCGATATGAATGTCAGCCAAATTGATGAGTTACCACCAGGACGGCAAAAAATTCAGACTACTATGTTATCAGGTCAGCAACGTAGCCAAGCTTACGACTTGATCCGCCGGGAAATTGCTCAAGGAAGACAAGTTTATGTGGTATTACCACTGGTAGAAGAATCAGAAAAATTAGACTTGCGATCGGCTGTGGAGGAGCATCAAAAGTTACAAGAAAGTGTTTTTCCCGACTTTCAAGTGGGATTGCTGCATGGTCGTATGAGTTCAGCTGATAAAGACGAAGCCATTACCAAATTTCGTGATAATCAAACGCAAATATTAGTTTCTACCACAGTTGTCGAAGTGGGTGTAGATGTACCCAATGCTACCGTCATGCTCATTGAAAACGCTGAAAGATTTGGCTTATCCCAACTACACCAATTGCGAGGACGTGTTGGTCGTGGGGCGGCTCAATCTTACTGTTTATTAATGAGTAGTTCTAAGAGTGCTGACGCTCAACAACGGCTAAAGGTATTGGAACAATCCCAAGATGGTTTTTTCATATCAGAAATGGATATGCGTTTTCGTGGACCTGGGGAAGTCTTAGGAACTCGCCAATCGGGCGTGCCAGATTTTACCTTAGCCAGTTTAGTTGACGACGAAGAAGTTTTATTATTAGCACGGCAAGCAGCAGAAAAAGTGATAGAAATGGATGCAACTTTGGAACGTTGGCAATTAATGAAAGCCGAGTTGAAATATCGCTATGAACGATTAATGGGTGGGGCTATTTTGACTTAATTAAAATATCACCTCAATCAAGCAAGAATTGCTGAGAGTGTTGATAAAATATAAATATACATAACACAAAAGGGGATTCAGCTATGACATTTGCTCATTCATCAATTCCTCAACAGTTTACACTTGATGTTGAACCGGAAGGACGTTTAACTTTACCTAAAGAAATCCAACAAATACTAAATTTAGAATCGGGCGATCGCTTAATTTTAACACTTCAAGATAGTGGCAAGCTCCAATTAGTCAGCCTTAAACAACAAGTTAAAAAAATCAGAGGTTTATTAAAAGATAAATCCCCGGAGAGAAACTTGGTAGATGAACTCATTCAGGAACGCCGCACACAGGAATATTTAAGTGAATAAATGTGTGTGAGATGCTTCTGCCTTTTTAGCTTATCTTAGAGATGAGTCAGGAGCCGAAATTGTAGAAAATGCCTTGATTTCTGGATGCTGTATCAGTATTATTAATTGGGTAGAAGTTTTATCAAAAATTGTTGATTTAGGAGAATCTCCTGATAACATTATTAAACAATTGAAATATGAAGGATTATTAGAAAATAGTCTAGAAATTATTGCTTGTACTGAGGAAGATGCTATAAATATAGCTACATTTAGACCTTTAACCAAAAGTGCAGGATTATCATTAGGGGATCGGGCTTGTCTTGCTTTAGGTAAACGCTTAAATTTACCTGTATTAACAGCAGATAAAGTGTGGAGTAGTTTATCACTGGGAATTACGATTAATTTGATTCGTTAATGAACAATAAGAATTTGAGCCTTTGATTAAACTTCTGTAATATCCGACACACTAAGCTATCAATCATCAACCAACCCTCACCTCACTATCAGCAGAAAGAATGATGGGATCGCTTGCTGTATTCTTGACAATTTGTTACAAAAGTATAAAGAACTTCTAGAGACCCAAAACTACATGTTCGGCGGACTTACTGGTTTAAAAGATCCTAAAGGCACAGATTGGGGAGAGCGAATGCTCAACACAGTCGCTAGCCAAACGATTCGCCACTTGTTTACACAAAGCGAGTCAGTAGAAGTCTTTGTGCGCTGCTATCCCTCCAGCAAACTGTTGCAAGGCAGCATTGATAGCTTCAAAATGAGCGGACGTGGCTTGGTAATTCGCAAAGATTTTTGGGTAGAGGAGATGTCCTTTGAAACTGATGCCGTTGCCATCGACTTCGGTGCAGTACTGAGTGGCAAGCTGAACCTCAAGCAACCCACCCAAGCGATCGCTCAAGTAATTTTATCAGAAGCAGGTATTAATCAAGCCTTCCAAGCAAAACTGGTAACGCAACATTTAGTTAATCTTTCTGTACCTTCTTTAACCGCATTATCTGGCGGTCAACCAGTTTCCTTTACCGATATTCAGGTAGAACTCTTGTCAGAAAATCGCCTGCGGATGTTAGCCAAAGCAGATTTAAACAATGGTGAACTAATCCCGCTAAATATGCTTATGACTGTAGCTGTAGAACGACGACGGCGGATTTCTTTCAAAAATCCTAAAGTTGAACTGGAATCAGTCCCAGAAGCACAACGGGAAATATCCCAAAATTTGAGTATGGCACTGGCGGAAATTTTAGATAATATGGTGGATTTAGATCGCTTTGACCTTGATGGGGTAAAAATGCGGCTGAATCGTTTAGAAACGGAAGGAAAAAATTTGATTTTCAGTGGATATGCCGAAATTGAACGTATTCCCCATAATCCTTAAAATAACGTGATTTTTGCAGTTTATTGAGGGCTTTAGCCCTCACTGGAGTTTAGACTAGTTCCCGGTGCGAAACTAACGAGACAATCAAGAAAAAATATTCTGAAAGCTCGAATAAGAAAGATAAAATGGAGAGTGATAAAAACAACAGAATAAACTGTAAGAGAATTCAATTATTTCTCAAGCGAAAATCATGTTAATGAATTAGGTTTTTCCGTCATCAAATATTAGTTTTATTTAGTTAATATTTCTAGACTGAGAAACTAAACATCGACTGATAATAGTTAAATTATGAGCGATTATTCCCCAGCCCACCCACCGTTGAAATCCTATATCTCCTCTATACAAACAACGTTGAAATCCAAAACATCTTTTCAGAAAACTAATACGTCCTTCTACGCCGTTATGCCAATGGCGGCCTTTTCTAAAATTTCTTTTCCTTTCATGTTGAATTCGTTGCTTATTTCTATAACCTCCTTTCGGCAATATGACTTGTTTTATTCCTAATGATTGGGCATAGTTTTCATTACTTTGAGAATAAACACCTCTATCACTAGAAACTAGTTTAGGGGGATGTCCAAAATTGCCTATATGTTGGTCTAGACTGGAAACTAACTGTTGTGTATCATGAGGATTTCCCTTTAATACTCGATAATTACTGATAATTCCTCCATCAACTTCATCCAACCACACCTTCCGCCCAAACTCTACATCTAGGTTAGGTTTGCCCCTACATATAATATCTGAATGAATATTAGTTGCCACTACTGTACCATCTGTCCTCATCTTTCTCCCTTGAGTTATTTTTAACTGGGTGGCAATTTCAGTCAATCTTTGATTAATCTGTGCCAACGTTTTCTCACTTAAAGTATTCGCCCAACGAATCAGTGTGCTTTTATTTGGCAGAGGATGAAAATATATTCGACAAAACTGCCTTAAAATTAAACTTTCTTTAACATTTTTAATTGTTTTTTCGTAACTTAAGCCACGTAAGTGTTTTAAAGTTAACATCCTGAATATCACCTCTACAGGAGTTGATTTTCTTCCCGTCAAGCTGGCTACGGTGTACACACAAGTACTATCTGAAAGGATTTCAGGCGTTATAGACCCCTTAAATTGTCATTACGAGCGAAGTAATCACATAATCCCGTAGTTAAAGCGATTGCTGAGTCGCAAAGCGACACGCTACGCGGTAAGCGGAGCTATGCCGTTCGCATAGCGTCTCCGTTAGGAGAAGGCTTTACGTTGTTCCTCCTCGCAATGCCAGGCTTTCAGAGCGATCGCCTCCGGCGGGCGGGTACGCCATCGCACAACCTAAAGCTAGAGGACGAAACCAAGTGTCAGGTGGAATTTCACGACTTGTGTGTACACCGTAGCCGACGCGGAGAGGGGCAGATATATTTCGCATTTTCAACGAAAAAACACGCACCAACGATATTTTAGAATCAATTAACCAAGAATTGCTCAAACCTGCCATTGAAAAACTCAAGCAGCTATCCGATATTTACTCCAGTGACATTGCTACGGAATCGCACCATTTCCTCGCTTGCATTAAAATGCACGGCTATTTCCGTTTGTGTCATTTGACGCTGAACAGCCCAGAGTAAACCCCGGCGAGGAATCTGGAAACATCCACCTAAATAAGTTGCTTCATCTTCATCGCTCTGTCGGCGCTGAGGCAACCCAGTACTTGGATCAAAGCGGACGATTTTATGTCTTAATAGCAAGTGTCCAAACTCGTGCATCAGGTTCGACTCACGTCGCGCGCGAGTATGGCGTGGATTGTTGACAATCCAGAGTGGGTTTTGATTAATAATTCCTGCTGATCATTGGTCGCTATCGAGCAATACCGCTACTACACAAGGGTCTAAGTTGGGAATCTGTTCGGGTGTCAAAATTGTTGCACCTAATTGAGTTGCAAGCAAATCTGCGGGTAATGTCTCAAATACCCGTAATTTCAATAAACTACGTTGCTCAGTGGCAATTCCTTCACACTTTTGCCTAAACTCAGTGGACAATCTCTCTGTTAGTGTCATTATTTTTTAGTCTGGCTGTTGGTTGTTGCTTTGTTGAGAATTATCCCGATACGCTGCTTTGACTAATTCTGCCAGTGCATTAGCAACTGCTGGATCAAGTTTTTTAGATGCTCGTAATTGAATTTCTATTGTCTCTAATGTATTTGAGTCGGACAAAGCTTCCGATTCTTCTGTTTTGTTTTCAGAATTTGATTGACAAACTTAGCTAATATTTATTAGCACCAACTACTTTTTAATTCGGCGCCAAACTCACCTCAGTGTTAGCCTTATTAACTTATGACTAACTAGGCTTGAACTAAATAAAGTATATATTAACCTTGTATTTTCATGTTTTATTCTTCATCGTTAGAAATGTCATCTAGCAACCGATTTATTTCTGCTGTCTTGTCAAGAGGTACGAGATAAAGACCACAAATTTTGCTTACCCGATCTACGGAAATATTCTCAAAATCACACCAAGCACGGGCAGCTTGGTTAGCTATCTTCTCAATCTCAGCAGCTTGAATTGCGGCACAAGGTTCTGATTCTATACAAGCAATTAAGTCAAGAATAGCAAGTTCATCTTGCTTTTCAAGCTTTTTGCTTGACAAGTTGAAAAGTATGGGACAATACTTGCTTTCATAATTAAGCAGGACAAAGATACGAGGTTGAGGCTTGGAATAGCTCCTTGCACTCAGTAAATATTCTGGCAGTTCTTCTGCACGACTCCGGTATTGTTCAAGCACTGCTACATGAGTCAGCATGGATTCAGCACCAAGTCCACCAATATCTGTTAAAAATTGACTATCTCGTGTAAGTTGCTCCACATCTAAATCGCTATCAAGCGTTATTTCCGAGTGTTCTTCTTCTGATATGACACCAGATCCCAAAATGCGTTTCGATTTATTATGACGATGAGTAATGCGAGTAAATCTCTTACAGATATCGTTTTGTACGCGGGAGAGGCTGTCTGTTTGATCTATGATTAACGGTACAAGTGTATAGAACTGAACCACTCGTTCAGAATTTGCGGTTATCCTCAACACTCTACCAGCCCTTTGAAATAGCTCATCCGCTCCTTCAGGTGGATCGTAATTCACCACAGTATCGGCATCTTGTAAATTAATACCTACACCATCTGCATCAGTACAAATTAGTACGTCATACTCTGGGCTAGCATTGTAATTATGAGAACGTGGCGAAAACTGTTTTAGTACTTTAAAACGCTGTAATCCAGCTTTTAATCGCGGATTACTTTCATCCGTTTCAACTGTACAACCAATCCTAAGTGCTTCACTAAATGTTCTCTCCAACATACTTAGTAAATACTGGGCAGTAAGATATCTCTTGACAAATATGATGACTTTACCCCTTGTATCTAGGCAATGCTCCTGAATAATGTTTTGTAATTTCAGAAACTTGTCATCTGTGTAGTTTCTCTGCCTAAGCCGTGCCAATAGTGGTATAAGAGTATTCCTACGCTCTTCCAAGCTTAGATACATTGGTGTTTTATGAGGCCGATTTTGTGTATCAAGCACGTTAAAAGAACGATGTTCTTGATTATGAATATTAGTACCAGACTGTTCCCATAGGTTTAGAGTGAGTTGAGAGGAGTCTTCTGTTTGCTCACAAGAGCTTAATGTCGCCAGGTTTTTTTCAATACTGTATGCCATTGCTACAGGTGAACTAAGCCAGTTTGTAAGTGAAGCATTATACACTGTATCGATCGCACTCTCGCATAAAGCCATTTTGTCATCATCAAACCATTCATGTGGAGACTTAAAAGCTTGATCAAAACAACGGCGATCAAAAGCAGTTTTTAGTTCAGGCTGCAAGAACAACTGGTAGCGTAATGAATATAGCTTGAGGCTTTTTGGTAGATAAAGTCGTTCATCACCAAACTGAATAAAAGTTCGTCTGTTTGTATCAATATCACCTCTGTTTCGAGCCATTTGTAAAACGTGAGGTAACCCCAAAATGGTCACAATTGGTAAGCGGGAAAACTCTTCAGCATCAATAATTTCCCAAGGAATTTGCTCTTCCAATAGATTAGGTTTATAAAACCGATGAGGTAGAAGATATAGCAAACTATTAAGATTTAAGTAATCCGTGCCGTATGCTGTAGCCGTGAGAAGAAAGATTTTTGCACCTGCTTTGACTGCTGGTACTATACGTTCATAAACCAAACTCTTACCACGCTTGGACTTTTTCCGTAGAAGTTCATTTCGATAGAAGTGAGCCTCATCAATAATAATCACAGTATTATCATTAGCTCGTTGAAGCAGCTTCTCTAGCTGGGTTGTTAGATGGCGAGATTCCTCAGAAGCTTTGCGAAACAGCAGATCGATGTTAAAAAACTTAAAGTAAACATTGCGATTTTCAAGCTGCTGTTCCCAATTTTCGCGTACTCCACCAGGAGCAATTAAAATAACTTGACTGGTTCTGCCTATTGGCTGCAAACGCAAAGCAATTTCAGCACCTATAACAGTCTTACCCAGACCAGTCGCAGCTATGATAAGTGCGCCACCATACTCATTAGCTTGACGAAGAGCGCGTGCAATTACACCCTTCTGATAATAAACAGGAGAATACGCACCTGAACACAAAGGATATTCAGCTAAGTTATTGAGCAGAAAAAGTGTTTTAAGATAAACCTCGAATGGGGTGGCGAGATTAAGCCAATCCTCTAATTTTTTGATCAGTTCAGCTAGTAAATCTTGGGCATTTTGAGCAACATCATCATACCAATTTGTAAACAAACAGATCCGCTCAGAATCGTGGCTAACGCTCACTTGCTCTGCTGATTGACAAAGTCCTCTACGACTGTAGTTTGATGAACCATGCCATATTAGCTTTGAATCACAGATGTAAAATTTACAGTGAAAAGGCACTTGCATTTCGCGGGCATCTCGAATAATGAAGCGTCCGGATTTCATGCGTTCAACTAATTCAAAAACTGTTCTCCACAGATCTGTATCACACTGCCCCAAATCTGCCGTAATCTCATCAATGACAGTGGCTCGGACATGCTTTCCTTCCTCCCGACCCACTAGGATTTGAAATTGTACCTCCGATGCCACATACTTACGGCCCAACTTGTATCCAACCAGGCTAAAGTAAGCACTAGCAATACGAATTGTATTTTTAGCTTCCGGAAAATAGGCTTTAATAAACTCTAATCCTACACCAGAGCCGACACCTGCAATAGGTTGGCCATCAGAATTAGACTGTAAAACCAAAGCTAACTTTGACTTTGACTTGCGAGGCATGAGGGAGTGCTACTAATTTCAGCAATACCTTTCTATTATCTGGTTTATTGATACTTATGTACTATTATTTATCTATTTTTTTCCCAGGAAGACTTAGCCGCAACCACTGCTGGGGTAATCGTTCAAGCTGTAGGTCGTCTTTTACGTGGAGTGTTCCCTTTCACGTACCCAATGCAATTAGGTAAGGAACTCATAGAGGATCACCTGTGCATACTTGGTGTAAACTTACAAATTTAAGGTGAGGCATCACGATACTAATATCCATATCTAATAATACATATTCTTGGATATTTTATTGTCTGATAACAGTAAATTTATTAGAAATTGCCAAAGTTTGATTGCCTATAATATAATACCAAAACTAGTTAAACCTGGCTTTTTTTGAAATGCGTTTATTTACTTCAACTTCTTGCTTTATTTGCTCTGCTTCGGTTTGAAATTCCTCTGCTAATTCTTCAAGATCATCGGCTATTAATACAATTTTTTGTGCTAACTTTTTTGTCTGTACTGATTTTTGATCATATATTTCCAAAGCTTCTGTAATCTCAGAGAAAAGTTCTTTGTATTCCTCCGGTGGATTTTTCACCCACTCCTCATACTCACTTTGGGATTTTTGAATAATAGCAAGAGTGTCTTGCCAAGAGGTTTTTAGACGCATATCTAGCGTCTGAATCTCCTTATACTTCGTCTTGAGTTGTTTGGTAGTATTTACCTTAGCTAACTCGTAGACTTTAGTTTTTAGCTCTTGAAGTTTCATATTTAGTATTGAGCGTCTCACGTTTAGAACATTTTATCGCTCTAGTTGGTTTAATTTTTTATAAAGCTTTTCATTCTCCTTACGAAGACGCTGACTCTCTAGAACTAACATAGCAATCTGCTGTTTCTGCTGTTCAATGAAAGCTAGTGCTTCATCTCTTTGCTGCTTATACCGTTTAGTATGGGCAACTCTTCCACCTAAACTCTGATTATTCTTAGCTAACTCCTGTCTTCGCTTCTCAACTGCATTGTATTTCTTTTGTAAATTCTCTAATTCTGTACGTAATTCTGCCTCAGCTTTACTATTTTCTGCTTCAGATCGCAAAGCTTCATTTTCAGCTGCTAACGAGGCAATTCGTGCTTCTAACTTGTTAATTTCTTTGTCCTTACCAAATAGTTTCTCTTGTAACGCTTTGATAAGACCAAGAAGCTTAGATTTTTGTTGATCTTGTTCATGACAAGCTGCTTCAAGCTCATGAGCGCGATCGCGCAGACGACCAGCCCGATTTTGTAAAACTTTAGCAGTACATTCGTACTTTATAACAGCAATAACTCTGCTACGCTCTAGTTCATCTAATTGTTGAACTTCAGGGATAGAACGAAGTTCGTCGTAGTTAGTACATTCATGGCGCAGTTTTTGGGTTGGGACGTGTTGAGTATCTGCAATTAACTCATGGTTTTTTAATCGTACTCGGTCATACCAATAATCAAATAATGCTTTGCTGTCGTCCATTGTGCGATCGCTTATAAAAAGTAGCTATTCTTCTTAAAAGATAGAGTAACTAAAAGCTCACTTAGAGCCGTATTTACTCTGAAATAATTAAGAAATTTTTACTATATCCTGTTATCTGCTATCTTTGCCATGATTTATAGTAGTTGCCTGATAGATTAAGACGATACGTTTCCTGCAATTTAATTGAGAATTCTATTTGTTGGGACTGTACTTAGGTAATACTTGCTCAAGAATTCTTTTTTGAGCATTGGGGGTAAGAGCGACTTCATACTCCGCAACAGGTCGAATATCTTTATTCTTGATTAGCCTAACTAAAACTTTTATCAACGTACTGTATCTTCTATCTGTAAACTATACCAGCCATACCAGTGACGCACTGCTAACCAAATAACTGAAAGCAAGCCTGCAACACTGAGAGTCAGACCACTGAATGGTACTAATAATCCGAAAACTGGCAATACTGCTCCAGCTATGGTGCAAATAATGGCAGCAAGAGACGCATTGCGGTTGTAACCTAAACCCCATGTCAGTGCTAATAATATTAGGGAAATCATTACCCAAGCTAACTGTGCATTTATAAAACGACTGAGATAAGTCAAAGTCAGTAGACAAGCAAAGAAAATACCAGATGCGATCGCTACATTTTTGATACTCATGGGTAATGACCAATACAGCAACAAGATCCACCACAGAAATATCGCTGGTGCTAATAATAATAGCCGGGGAATAATCCCCGTGTCATGAATGGGGTTTGTGTTGGTAAACACACCAAATGGGTTTCTCACTGCTACATTATCATCAAATTTCCAAATAAATTCTGTGCTGCTTCTATCAACTTTCGTCTCATTAGGAACAATCCCACTGGCAAAATCAGCAGAAGCAAAGTTGGCAATTGCTGTCAGGCGGAAATTAGAGAGTAACTGTCCAGCGCTGTCATATACCCAGCGTGATCCTCCTTGCGCCTGATAGGTAACGCGAAAATTAGTTTCCGCTCCTGGTTGTAAGCTGAAAGGAAAGCTATATTCCCCCGGATTATTGGGTTCTAATCGCGTCTGATCTCGCTCAACTTTATAGTTAGAAAGTAATGAGTAACCGTTGGGTGGTGGTGCTTCAAAGAAGAAATTATTAATATCTTTTAGTCTGTTAATAATTTTATAATCCGCAGTATAATCTGCACGATAAATGTTACTGCGTCCTTGAACATCTGTGTTTTGATCAAGCTTTACCTGAATTTGTGATCCAGATAATGCCAGATAGCGACTAACCTCTTGTGTATCAGTTACCTTGATAATTTTGCCATCAACTTGGGTTGTATAAGTGAATGGTTGTTGTGTCACATAGCGGAGTCGGGGGGCAATTTGCTCTAACTTTTCACCAGCAACACTTTGAGCTACTTGAGCCACCTTTGCTTGTTCCCAGTGGTGATATCGATTGCTCAGAGTGGAACAGAGAAAGAAGCCTACCACTAACAGCACCAATACTACAGTTAGATGCTGCAATCCCTTCAAAATTTGGGAGTAACGAATAGACCACTCACCAACGAAAAATACCTGTTCCGATTGATAGCGACGCAGAGAAAAACTTACAACAGCGATCGCTATGCCTAAAGCTATGACTAAAAATACCAATAACAATGAAGCTTGCAGTACCTGAGAGCCAAACTGAATTAGCTCTGTAGGATGTGTCAAATCAGGTAAACCGGGAATACCCTGAGTGGAGTCAGACATTTATCTTTTTTTGTATAAGTTGAAACATCAGACTCATGAAATATCATGAAAGTTTCTGAATTCATCTGATAGCCTGTTGTTATGTACCAGATTTGCCACAAGATGTAATCAAGCCACTCCAAGCAGCAGGATACGATTAACAGCAATCAATTAGGCAATGCTCCAACTTTAGCCGCGAGTTAACATTTGATTATCTTGTGTAAACCTTGCACTAATCTTTCTATACCTTCTTTAGCAGTATCTTTTTGCAGCGCACCATAAGCAACCCGCAGATAACATTCGTCTTTCATCCCAAAGGTTGTACCAGGAATGACTGCTACTTGATGTTCCTGAATCAATCTTTTAACTAATTCAAAAGCATCAATTTGGGTATGCACTTTGAGGAAAAAATAGAAAGCACCATTGGCCGCAGCAATGCTACATGTACCTTGTAGGTTATTGAGTGCATCTATGACTATTTCTCGTACTTGAGCGATGCCTACGGCGGGCTGTGCCAACGCACCGATATTTTTCTGTAAATACTCCGGTTTAGCTTGCAATGCACCTAAGGCTGCATACTGGGATACAACTGGTGGACAAATCAAAATCGTATCCTGGATTTTTTTCACAGCCACCAGCAAGTGTTGAGGAATCACCATATAACCAATGCGCCAACTGGCAAAACCATAAGCTTTAGAAAGACTGTAAAGAGAAATTGTGTAATCTCTACCACCACTAAAAGCACCAGGGGAAAAGTGTTTTACCCCGTTGTAGGTAAAGTATTCATAGGCTTCATCGCTAATATGGTAAATGCCATGAGTACCACAAATTTGATTTACCTGCTGCAACGCTGCTTGCGAATAAACAACCCCAGTGGGATTATTCGGTGAAATTGTGACTACCGCCCGTGTTTTCGGTGTAATTGCTTGAGCGATCGCCTGTGGCCGCAGTTGGTAATTTTCGTCTGTTGCTACCAATACTGCATGACAACCAGCGATGGCGATGGCCATTTCATGATTGAAATAATAAGGTGTATTGAGTATAATTTCGTCGCCTGGGGAAGTAATCGCCAAAATGGCATTCATAAACGCCATATTGCTGCCCGCAGTTACTACAATACTGTTATCTTCATCAATGGCAATGCCGTTGAAGGTTTGCAACTTTTCCCCTAGTGCTGCCAATAATGGGGGAATACCCTCAACTGCTTTGTATAAATTATTAGTTGGTTCCGCAAGAAACTTAGATAAAAGTTCTAACACTTCAGGAGGTGGACTATATGAAACCACACCCTGTCCCAAAGAAATAGTGCCAGGAGAATTTTTAATCAATTCCCCAACCACAGGAATAATGGGCGACTGCACCGTCTGCATACGAGAGGTTAGGGATTCCATATCGAAAATGCTGAGTGCTGAGTAAAAAGACAGCGCACAAGAGAAGGATTTTCGACCTACCCTGTACGCAATTAGATTTTAATTATATTACCAATGAGTTATTTACCACTTTTGTAGGTTTAATTTGTGGACATACTCAGTGGAGAATTTTGATGCGATAGCGAATCGCTGCTGCAAGGAGATCGCTTACCTGTAATGACCATATTGACACCACGACCTGGTGCTAGGGTAACACCTCTACGGCGGGGTACTTCTGGTTGATTATCAGTCAATGCCAGTTCATAGCGTGAGAGGATTGTTGCCAATACTAGCTTCAATTCAAACACTGCCAAAGCCTCGCCCACACAGCGACGCACACCGCCACCAAAGGGGATAAATTCATAAGGAGAAAATTGACGTTCTAGAAAACGCTCTGGTCTAAATTGTTTTGGTTCTGGATATAAATCTTCACGCTGGTGAATAAGATACATAGAGCCAACTACAATCGTACCAGTATCTAGAGAATGTCCCAAAAGTTCAACAGGTTCTTGTACTATTCTGGGAAACGTCAACATAGCCACGGGATAAATCCGCAAGGTTTCATGACAAACAGCCGTTAGATAAGGCAACCGGAAAATGCTCATGGGATCTGGTGAATCACCAAGGGTATCCAGTTCTTGTAGCAGTTTTTCTCGGACTTCGGGATATTTTTGAATCCAATATAATGCCCAAGCCATTGCTGTAGCTGTGGTTTCATATCCAGCAAACAACAGAGTCATCAACTCATCACGTAACTCCTGATCTGTCATGGAGTTACCTGTTTCATCTTGTGCTGACATCAGCAAGGAAAGGATATCAATACGATTTTCTCGGTTCTGCTGGCGGCGTTCCGAAATTTCAGCATAAATTAACTGATCCAGTTGCTGTCTATCCCTGAAAAACTTGCCCCAGGGACTCCAAGCGCCTAAATCTTTTTGCAGAGACGAAAAAAAGAGCAAACTAGAACTTAATGGTGAGCGAAACACATCTGCCATCCGCTCTAGTTGTTTCTTTAGTTGTTGGCTGCGTTCTCCTTGGTATACGCCGAAAACTGCTTGTAACATGACTTGTAAGGTGATATCTTGGGTGACATTACGAGCAGTAAAAGATTTATTTGTCGGTAACTGACTCCAGACTTGTTTGGTAATATTACTGATGATTTCACCATAACTTCGCATCCGATCGCCATGAAAAGATGGCATTACCAGTTGTCGCCGTTTTCTGTGGCGATCGCCATCCAGCATAATCATCGAATAATCACCTAATAACGGTTGCAAAATTTTATTTTCTTTACCCGCAGCAAAAAACTGCTTGCGATCGTTGGTTAAAATTTCTTGCACCGCCTGGGGATGGTTGACAAATACGATCTCGTTACCAAAACCGACGACATGAGACGTGAAAATGTCAGGATATTGTTGGGCTGCTTTTTCCATATACCTTACAGGATCAGCCACCCACTGTAACTGCTGGAGAAAAGAAGGGGTTTTCAACCGATTAGGTGTTGACATAAGGTTTTTGCTGGCGAAGTTGTGATAATTTCAGTGTAACTTTTCTCATATACACGCTTAATCACTGCTGTGACTCAACTTGAGTTTCCCGATGCAAAAGGTTTAACCCAGCCGATTTGGATAGCTGTATCGAGAGCGATCGCTCCCATTGCAAACCACAACACACTTTCTCCAGCTAGCACTAGATTAGGTAACACTGTACTAACCGAACTTCCGCCAACTTCAATCTGAGTTAATCCCCGCACCAAGCCAAAAGCCAGAACACCACCAGATTTGAGGTGAGAATTTTCATCTGTGCGAATGATATAGCGGTAGGTAACACCAAAGAGTAAACCAGAAAAGCCAGCAATTCCCCCACTCAGCCACCAGTACCAATTAATATCCTGATGCAGACTTGCAAGTAACGGAAAATATTTTGCCAGTAGCAGAGTGTTAGCCAAACTTGTAATCACAAAAGCAAGACACAGAGAAAAACCCGCAGTTATTCCCGCCTTAAGAGATTCTATACGTTCTGCCATCAGTTGCATATCTGAAGTTTCGTTTCCTTTGATTAATGGGTGAAATTCCAAAAAACTAGTTAGTCTAAGCGCCTCTTTTTAAGAATCAACAGCCTTTTCCCAGTATGATGGGTATTAGAGATGTTTTGTAATGATTGAGAAAGTAAGACTATGATTTTGACACTGGGTTGGGTATCACTATTGGTTGTGTTTACTTGGTCAATTTCAATGGTAGTTTGGGGACGTAACGGACTATAGGGAAATCGTGGAAAGTCCATTTCTGGGTATTTTGGCTTTACTTGCTCTAGTGCTGCTATTAGCAGTTACTGGTGGTGTTGGTTATTTAACGCTGGCAGATTGGCGCGATCGCCGTCGCCGAGAAGATGAAAAACGCGAACTTCGACGCAGCTCTGTTAAACGGCGATAATTTACTGAAACTTGCACAATGTTTTTGTAGGGATATGATATTATCATGTCCCTACATTGTTCTGTAAGTAAAATATGAATGTTCAATTTCTAGTCATTAAGGGCATTCTAAGATAGAAGACCCTCGCTATTTAAACTCGCACTGGGAATGGAAAACTCTCCTACCATAAAACCCATACAACCGAATTCAGAATCACCACAAAATCAGCCCGATGAGACATTCTCTCTGTATCAAAGCGAGAAACAAAAAGCTTTATCTGGAGTAATTGCCCGCATTCGTGAATCTCTGGATATAAATGTCATATTTAAAACTACAGTTACGGAATTACGCCAGCTTTTAAATACTGACCGAGTAGGGGTATTTTGTTTTTATCCTGAATTGGGATGGGAAGGAGAATTTATCTATGAAGATGTGGGAGAAGAATGGAGTTCGGCATTAACAGCCAAACTGCGTGACCATTGCTTTGCGGCGGAATTTGCGGGACTGTATCAGCAAGGTCGAATTAAAGTCATGGCTGACATCTATGAGGCGGGTGTCAGTGATTGCCATATCCAAATGCTAGAAGCATTCCAAGTACGTGCCAATATAGCTTCTCCTTTGATGAAGGGTCAGGATTTATGGGGATTGCTATGTATTCATCAGTGTAGTGGCCCTCGGCAATGGAACACCTCAGAGATTGAGTTTGTGCGACTCATTGCTGAACATTTGGGCGTGGCTTTGCAGCAAGCCGATTACTTAGAACAGGTAAAAAACCAATCGGCACAACTAGCAGAAGCAAAAGCCCGAGAAAAAGCAGCAGAATGGCAGAAAACCATAGCCATAACCATAGAGAAAATTCGTCAAACCCTTGATCTGGAAAGCATTTTTTACACAAGTACCGCAGAACTACGGCAGTTATTGAATGTTGATCGTGTAGCTATCTATCGTTTCCATCCAGATTGGAGTGGTGAATTCGTCTTTGAATCTGTGGGAGAAGGCTGGTGTTCCCTCATGGATGAGCAATTACAGCATCCAAAATTCCATAAAAATGTTAGTGAATGTAGTGTTAAACATTTAGCTCAAATTCCAGTTGTAGATACTTACCTACAAGATACAAAAGGTGGTCACTTTACTAGAGGTGAAGTCTATCGTATTTGTAATGATATTTACAATGCAGGTTTTAGCGACTGTTACATTGAAGTTTTAGAGAGTTACCAGGCAAAAGCTTATGTAATCATGGCTATTTACCACGGTCAAAAACTGTGGGGTTTACTAGCTGTCTATCAAAACACCGGCAGCCGTGATTGGCAAGAAGATGAGGTTTATTTGCTCACCCAAGTTGGGACTCAACTCGGTGTAGCTTTGCAGCAAGCGGAATTTTTACAAAAAATGCATATTCAAGCAGCAGAACTCAGTAAAGCTGCGGAAAGGCAACGGGGATTGGCGAACACTGTCGAAAAAATTCGGCAATCTCTGGATATTGACACTATTTTTAAAACCACTACTCAAGAAGTTCTGCGGTTATTAGAAGTAGAACGAGTAGCAATTTATCGCTTTTACCCTGACTGGAGTGGCGAATTTGTCGCTGATTCCATAGTTGATGGTTGGATACCCATAGTTAAGCCCCAGCCTGTGACAGAACGTATTCTTTTACCAGAAACCCAAGCAGGAAAGTATCCGCGTAATGAAGTTTTTGTCCCTATTTCTCAGGGCGAAAAATTATGGGGATTGCTAGTAGCTTATCAAAACTCCCGGCCCCGTTATTGGCAAAATGAGGACATTAATTTGTTGGCACAAGTGGGAGTACAACTGGGAGTAGCTTTAAGGCAGGCTGAGTCCTTACAACAGGTGCAAATGCAAGCCGAAAAACTGGCTATAGCTGCTGAACGAGAACGCAAAGCAGCGCAACGAGAAAAGACATTAGCTGCAACAGTAGAAAAAATTCGTCAGTCGCTGGATATTGACACTATCTTTAAAGCTACTACTCAAGAAGTCCAACGGCTATTAGAAGTTGATCGAGTGACAATCTATCGCTTCAATTCAGATTGGAGTGGTGAATTTGTGGCTGAATCATTAGCTTCTAGTTTGACATCAGTGCAAGAACTTTTACCAATGATTGCAGATGACTATTTGCAATCAACCCAAGGCTCAGACTTTGCTGA
The DNA here is from genome assembly GCF_963920895.1 of Anabaena sp. CCY 9613. NCBI lineage: Bacteria > Bacillati > Cyanobacteriota > Cyanophyceae > Nostocales > Nostocaceae > Anabaena > Anabaena sp. CCY 9613. The sequence continues at coordinate 47,684 of NZ_CAWUDE010000010.1, read as the reverse complement.
TGGAAAAATGTTGGTTATTCCCGATATTTATCATATCAATGATAATCTCAGTCATATTCCCCTAGTTACGCCACTTTTAGCTAGGGCATTGATGATTGTACCAATTTTTCAAGGCGAGAAACTCTGGGGATTATTAGCAGCGTATCACAACACCAAACCTCGTGATTGGCAGGAAGATGAGATAGATTTGCTAGTACAGATTGGCACTCAATTAGGCGTGGGGATTCAGCAAGCAGAATTACTAGAACAGACTCAACGGCAAAAAGCAGAAATCGCCCAAACCCTCAAGGAATTACAACAAACTCAAAGCCAGTTGATTCAAAGTGAAAAGATGGCAGGTTTAGGTCAATTAGTTGCTGGCGTAGCCCATGAAATTAATAATCCCATTAGCTTTATTTACGGGAATATTACTTATGTGAATGAACATACTGAAAATTTGTTTAAATTGCTCCATTTTTACCAGAAAAGGTATCCCAAAGCCGCAGGAATAATTCAACAGCAATCAGCAGAATTAGATTTAGATTTCATTGCTGATGACTTGCCTAAAATTCTCAACTCTATGATGATGGGGGCAGAGCGGATTTCTCAATTAGTTTTGTCTTTACGCAGTTTTTCGAGACTTGATGAATCAGGCATGAAGCCTATTGACCTTCATGAAGGTATTGATAGCACTCTATTAATTTTACAAAATCGTCTGCAATCACAAGATGGTGCTGTTGCTATTGAAATAGTGAAAGAATATGGCGATTTACCTCCAGTATTATGCTATGCAGCCCAGATGAATCAGGTGTTCATGAATATCATTAATAATGCTATTGATGCTTTAGAGGAATCAATAACCAAAGGAAAGTTAATTGATAAACCGCGAATTTTTATTAGTACACAAGTAATAGGAACCAATACTGTTTTAATTCGGATTGTTGACAATGGTGGTGGTATTCCAGAAAACCTGCGATCGCGCATTTTTGAACCTTTCTTTACCACCAAGCAACCCGGTAAAGGTACTGGTTTAGGTTTATCTGTTAGCTATCAAATTATTGTGGAAAAACATGGTGGTCAAATTAAGTGTCTTTCTGAACTAGGTCAAGGCTGTGAATTTTGCATAGAAATTCCCATCACTAATTCAATTAGTTAATTCGTAGTTTGTACTATTCAACTCAACGCTGCAAATTGTTGCCAGCAAAGATACAATGCACGGGGTACATGGAAACAGCCTTTCCATTTCCCACCTTTAAGGTTTAATAGTACTTCACCACGACGATTGAGATAGCCAAACCACTCACCGTATTCTGGATCGGCAAAGTGTGTCCAAGTATAATCGTGCATTTTTTGATACCATTCCCTACAAGCCTCACGCCCTGTCAAGCGATCGCCCATTGCTAATGCTACCAAAGACTCTAGGTGAACCCACCATAGTTTTTGATCCCATTCTAGTTGCTGTGGGGGATGACCATCTGCATCCATAAAGTAATACAAGCCGCCATAGTCGCTGTCCCAGGCAAAATTGAGGATATTTAGTACTACATCAACGGCTTGGTTAATAGTATGAGTGTCGTTTTGGCGACTGGCAATATCCATGATGAACCACATGGCTTCAATCCCATGACCAGGATTAATTAATCGCCCCTCAAAACAATCAATGTGGGAACCATCTAGGGCGACATTTTCGTACATCAGCCCCCGTTCCTGATCGAGAAAATCCGTCATGACTTCCTCAACAGTGCTAGCCAGAACACTTTCTAGGGTTTCGCTGGGTAGCAACCATGCCATTTCTAAAGTGAGGTTGGCTAAAATCATCGGCACAGCCAAGGATTTCATCGGGCGTGTTCCAGAATAAGTTTTATTATATTTACCCTTGGGATTATCCTTACGGCGTAAAACGTTGTTGTAAGCTTGCATAGCCACATCCTTAGCCCAATCTTCTCCAGAAGCCAGAGCATATTGACTAAATGCCATCGCCGCAAAACAGTCAGAAAAGATATTGTAAGGCTGAACTAGTGGCTGACCGGCACGATTCAGGGCAAAATACCAATTGCCATCAGCATCTCTGCCATGTTGGGCCAGAAAATTAGCGCCATTTTTGGCAATATTCAACCAGTTTTCCCGTTTTTCTAGCTGGTTGTACAACATAGAAAAAGTCCAAATTTGGCGATTTTGCAACCAAATAAATTTGTCTGTGTCGTAAACCTGTCCCTGACGATCAAGACAAGTAAAATAGCCGCCTTGCTGCCAGTCAATAGAGTATTTTTCCCAAAATGGCAGTACGTCATTGAGAAGCGCATTTTGATAAAATTCAGCCAGCTTTGGAAACTCGTACTCCATACATTGCCTACCCTTTAGTGCCAAAATCAACAATTTAACAGATATTCAGAGCAGTTTTTCTAACTAGTCAATCAACGCTCTAGACGGGTGATCGAACCGCCAACAAATGCTCCTAAAACTGTACCCAACCAGATTCCGGTTGTGCTACCTTGCCATGCTGCTCCTGGGGTCACCAAAACCTGACACATGACCTTTAAACCCCAAGAATGGTTTTGACATTTCTGCTGATGCAGCATCGATGTGGTCTGTCCACCGATGTAACCACCAAATAACCCCCCTGTCAATGCTAAAAAGGTGCAAATTAAAATTCGATGTTTAGTCATGTTCTCAATATCTGTTGGGGCTTGACGAGATTGTAATAGATTTACACTTTTTCTCCCCCCACTAAGCATTTTTTGGTGACGGTAAGACTGGTAAAATCTACCTGATAGCTTTGAGAACAAATTGCCATGTCTGCTGAAACTAACCAAGTAAATCCCGCAACTACAGGTGCTGATGCTATTGATGAAGCGATCGCCCAGGGAATTGATTTTGATGGTTCTACCATTCCGCCTGCAAAGTTAGAACTGTATAGCAAAGTCATGGCATTAGAGGCCAATAGACAACGCAGTGGCGTATCAAATACCATGCGATCGCGCATTGTGCGAATTGGGGCCAAACACATTCCTCAACCGGAACTTGATAAGTTGCTTATAGATGCAGGTTTTGCACCTCTAAAAGAAAAAGAAATTGCCTTTTTCTATGGCGGGAAGTAGTTGAGATATTTTTCTCACCCATTCCCTACTCCCCACTCCCTACTCCCTACTCCCTACTCCCTACTCCCCACGAGAGTTCTCACGGTCACTACTTGGGGCGGTGTTGAATCTGGAGGATAAATTAAATCTAACTGTACATGACGCTGGGATGAGGGTGGTAGTGTAACTTGCAACAATGGTTCTAAAACTTGACCGGTTCTGTGCCATAAATGCACGTAGCGTGTCTTTTGTTGCCCCTGATCATCGACATAGCGCAATTTGACTGTACCTCGGAAAAACGGAAAATCCAGGGATGGTTTGCGGAAACGCACACCACCTTGAGATAATTTATCTTCTTTTAACGGTGTTTCTAAGGTAACCGTCACTTTCTGGGTTTGGTTAGTGTTGTTGTTTAGGGGCAAATTGAGGTTATATTCTACGCCATAATTACCATGCGCCTCATATGCTGTATCGGCATAACGTACCAGCATTTTTGCTGTTTGGATTTGTTCAGTACCCAATCGACCACTACGCAGCGTATCTAAAGTATAAGAAATGCCTTTGCCCGGCTGAGGAATTGTTAAATAACTGGCCTTGGGATGATCCACCAGCTTTGCTTGCCACTGGGAACCTTGAGAGACACCAGCTACACGTCCATAAATTAATTGTCCACTGGTAGCATCTGGAGGAGTGGGGGTTTTATCTCTTGGCCCGGCGAAGTTGCCAGTATCCAATAATGCTTGCCATTCTCTAAGAGTAGGGGCGCGATCGCTACCATCAGGATTTTTCTTAGCAAATGTTGCCAAACTAGCTGCATAAACTTTGCCATTACTCCGTAGGCGCAACAAGCTAGAGCGACCATTGATAGGCTTTTCTAAATGTCGCACAGCTATAGGATGATTGAGTAACATTCGGCTTGTTTTGGGGGGAATTACCAGTTTTGCTGGAAAATCAGCTTGGCGAATACCTCGAAGTACATCACTCACAGCGCGATTCCCTGGCCCTGAGTACGCTTTCCCATCATTATTTTCTACATAAGTAGGTAAGGTCACAAAGGGAGCATCCTCCATTAAATAACTTGCTGCCTGTAACACATCCACTGTTACAGATTTTTTACCAGGATTATGCATCATTACACCCAGGTAAAGCGTTTGTAAATCCTTGGGAGTATGGGTGTAGTGGTGGGCAAATAAGTCAAAGCGTCCCTGAAAAGGAAAATTAAGGTGTGCTGCGGGTACTTTTTTCCCATTAGTAGGAAATGTAGAAAGTAAAATTCCCTCGGTTTTGATCCATTCTGGGCTGTTGCTATTAAATACAGGGATTGTATCCAACTTGCCCGGTAAAGCGCGTACTTCCCCGGCTGAAACTATTTCTTGGGGTGCTGGCTTCGGCGAACTCTGGGCAATTGCTGAATCATTACCAGGAATATTTGAGTTCACCTTGGTACATCCCAAGATGGACGTTATAGCAAGTACTAATATCAGTAAAAATCTATTTTGAAATTGAATAGCTGGCATAATTTCTCAGAAGCTGTAAAATCAAAGATTATCAGTTGCAGCTACAAGTTCCTAGAAACAGATTTCTTAAAATAAAAAAAAGACAGGTATTACACCTGTCATTAAAAATATCAATTTAGCAAAGATTTTAGAAATTAAGTTCAGCAGCTTGGACTTTTTCCACCTGCTTCTTCTTCAGCACAAGCATAACTTGAGCTAACATTACCAGAGCAATGAAAGCAATCAACCATTGGACTCTAGAAGCATCTTGCAATACGATTTCTGCATCTTGTTGACCAAATCCACCAACATTGGGGTTATTAGTCAAAGCATCACCAGTAGTTACAGATTGACCTTCAGAAACAATCAATTCTGGCCCTGGGGGAATCGTGTCAACAGTGGTTTCACCGGAGTCTGTTTGAATGTTGACTAGATATTTGGCGTTACCATATTCATCTTCCTCTTTGGCAATTTTGCTAATTGTGCCAGTAGCGGAAGCATTGTAAACGGTATTATTGCTCTTTTCACCAGTAGGATAAACCTGTCCACGCCCACGGTTAGCACCTAAGTGTACTGAATATTTACCGAAGTGAATATTTTTATCAGTTGCGGGGTTGGGAGAAAGAACTGGGAAGACAATTTCTTGATACTGTTCACCGGGTATGGGCCCAACAAGAAGTACATTGTCTTTTTCTTCGCTGTAGGGTTGGAAGTAAACATCGCCGACTTCTTCTTTGAGTTCTTCAGAAATGCGATCTGCCGGCGCAATTTTGAAACCTTCCGGTAACATTAACACAGCGCCAACGTTCAAGCCAACTTTAGAACCATCAGCACCTACCTGCTGCACGCCAGTGTCATAGGGAATTTTCACCACCGCTTTAAATACGGTATCAGGTAACACTGATTGGGGTACTTCCACTTCTGCTGGTTTGGCGGCTAGGTGACAGTTAGCGCAAACAATCCGCCCGGTTGGTTCGCGGGGGGTTTCAGGATAGGTTTGTTGGGCCCAAAACGGATAAGCAGCAGCGGTTTGGGGAAGAGCTAGATCGCTAGTGAAGTAAAATGTCAAGGTAGCGATCGCTATGAGCAATGTTTTGGTAATTGCTCTAGCTGTGCGAGTTAACCTCGCTGTTGTACAGGCATTTCTCATCTCGATAAGGACAACGATTCTCTGATTAATTGGTCATTGGTCATTGGTCAAGAGCCATGTTTTGACTCAGCAATCAGCACTCAGCACTGTGTTATGACCACCAAGGTTCTTCGCCAGTGCGGAAGTCGGTTTCAGTCCAAGGGGTCAAGACGATTTTGTCATCTTCTGTTTTGGCGTGTGCGAGAGCCAAAGACAGTGGTGCTGGGCCTCTGACTACTTTACCAGTGGCATCGTATTGGGAACCGTGACAAGGACATTTAAACTTGTTCTCAGCCACATTCCAAGGCACAACACAACCCAAGTGGGTGCAGATGGCATTAATGCCGTAATCGCCAATTGCTTCTTTGCTTTCTACCACAACATATGTGGGGTCGCCCTTGAGTCCTTGAACTAGGGTGCGATCGCCTACATTATGGGTGTCTAGAAATTTGCTGAGGGTGACATCGTTGCCTAGCTCATCTTTTGCTGTTGTACCGCCACCAGCGCCACCACTAGCTGGTGGAATAAAATACTTGACTACGGGATACAATGCTCCCAGAGCCACACCTGTGACAGTGCCAAAAGTGAGCAGATTCATGAACTGACGACGCCCCATATCGGGAACGTCCATTGATTCAGAAAATTGAGCCATAACCTACGCGCTCTGTGTGTATTTTGTTAAGCATTCTTACAAGAGTACCAGTACTTGAGCAACTCCTGTTTGGGTGGAAATGCCAACGCCTACAACGATGCTAAAACTCTTTATTCCAAGATATTTGTAGCATCTCTTCTGTTAGCATTACATTTCTTTATATCCCTATCATACTTGAGTTACGGAACGTAACATCATAACTAAATGTAAAATCTAATTGAGGAAATCTATGACAGGACAGGAATTACGTAAACTATTGCTGGACAAGTGGGGCTACTCGTACGATGTTCAGTTTCGACGTACACAGGGTAAGATATTTCTCCAAGTCATGTGGAAGTATCTGGAGCAAGCTTCTTTTCCTTTGAGTGAGGCCGAGTACCAAGAGCATCTTGACGGTGTGGCTAACTATCTTCAGGCTTTAGGCAGCGCTGTACAAGTACAAACATTTATTCAACAAACACGCGATCGCCCTAGACTGGGCAAAGCTGTGAGTATTCCTTTAGATTTAGGTGAGCGCGCTTCAGAATGGATTGTGTGATTGGCGATCGCCCCAATGTTCTCATGCTGCACCCAGCATATTTACTTAAAAGTCTTAAGAAAATATATTTTTGATTTCATCAAGCCGCATTTTTTTGTGATCAATACACAAATTTAATTACAACCCCAGGTAAATATATTTTTGGTAGTTCTTGGATTGTTTTAGGTGCAGCAGCACAAAAGCAATTATTACAAAGTTGGTCTTCCATGAATATTATGCTGATTATTTATAGTGCATGTGCTTTATTATTCATGCCATTTGCTCAACTGTAAACCATTATCAATTGGCATATTTTCTAGGCATTTGTTTTACTATTTTGTGCTTTAAATACCTTCATTACTTATGGAATTGTTGCCGTTCATCAAACCATAAAGAAGCTTAAATAGTTAGTGTAGTCATATTTTTGTCTTCTGATAACTTGATTTTATTCAGTAATTACACCTGTTGAGATTTTTGCAGAACACCTCAGCTTAATGGGCATATTAGGTGCAGAATTAGTGGTATGTATTTCAGTAGCGATCGCCTGGAATAAAACTGATAATTAACAGCGAATTTACATGATAAATACTGAGGTGAGGTAATTTTTTATTTGTTATGATTTCATAATGAGTGCAAGCCAGTGGAGTTAATCTTTTACTAGGTGAATCTTTGCTCTACCTATGTGTTTTTACCACATTTAAATTTTCACCTTGTTATCAAAAGAAAAACTCAATCACAATTCATCAGACGAAGGCAAATAATATTAGTTGAATTTCCAGGGTGTCTCAGTAACTACCAAAGCCAACGCCTAGTGAAACAACATCACCGAAACAGTTGAGCGATGAATAGTTTGTTTGATAATTGGACAAGCACCCTGAGCAAAAATTCGCTCTTGCTGGTTCTTTCAATGCTGCTGCCAACATTTGCTATGAATGCTTCTATGATGGCAGCAGAGCGAATTTACACATCTTTTTCTGCCCTAGAAATATCAATTTCAGTTAGTGCTTTAGCAAATTATGCCAAAAATGGTGTCATTGAAGATGAATTAGCAATTTATCAGCAATATCTGTCACCAAAACAGTTTCAAGAATTACAGAGAATTTTACTCACACCTGTAAAAGTAAGTCCAGTAGTCGTTTCACAATTTCTCTACACACCCCAAGGAGAATTGTTGCTACATCGGTTAGCAAAAGTAATTAAACCCGAATCTCGTCAACAACCGCAACGCGGATTTTATGCCTTAAGGTCAGCATTGATTTCCGCCTCTGGGGAACCGGAAGGTTTAACACTATTAAATCTGTTGCGGAAATACCCCCATAGCAGCATCCGCATTGATTTAAGGCGCAGTTTCGCCATAGCCGGGGAACTAGAGAAAGTAGTTAAAGAAAATAATCAGGCCATCGCCGCAGTTACCCAAAAGTCTAATATAGAAGCTGCTAGCATCCCCAAACCTTTAAATTTCTCACAACTAGCAGATTTACGTGGCCAAGGACAGTTTCAGTCCCGAAAACACACACTGAGGTTGTTCGACTCTACACGCCATCGGCTATTGTTGACTGATGTTTACATTCCTGATGTCCAGAGTCCCACACCTGTAATTGTGATTTCTCATGGTTTGGGTACAGACAGTAGCAACTTTGAATATTTAGCTACACATCTAGCTTCCCACGGATTGGCTGTAGTGGTGCCCAATCATCCGGGAAGCGATGCTAAACAATTGCAATCATCTTTGAATAAACAAGCCAGCGAAGTTATCGAACCAGAGGAATTTCAACACCGACCTTTGGATGTGAAATATGTATTAAATCAACTGGAGACAATTAACCAGTCTGATGCACGATTTCATGGTCGGTTAAATCTGCAACAAGTGGGAATATTCGGCCACTCTTTGGGTGGCTACACAGCTTTAGCTTTGGCTGGGGCGACAATTAACTTTGAACAGTTAGCAAAAGACTGTCAGCCAGAAGTCCTACACAAAACCTGGAATATGTCTTTACACTTCCAATGTAGTGCTTTGGCGTTAAATGGCAAGTCCAACCCAGAGTATAACTTGCAGGATGACAGAATCAAAGCTGCGATCGCAGTGAACCCCATTACTAGTTCAATTTTTGGGGAAGCAGGTTTAAGCCAAGTTAAAATTCCCGTGATGATTGTCGGTAGTAGTGATGATACTGTCGCACCAGCTGTCTATGAACAAATTCAACCTTTCTCCTGGTTGACCAATTCCCACAAATATCTTGTAATGCTTTTGGGTGGAACTCATTTTTCCACAATTGGTGATGGTAACCCAGCTAGCCAGCAAGTCCCATTACCCAGCGATGTTGTTGGGGATGCTTCCCAAGCGCGTTACTACATGAATGTTTTGAGTTTACCTTTCTTTCAAACACATGTTGCTAACAAATCACAATACCTCCCCTATCTCAACGCCGCTTATACCAACACTATTTCTAGTGAATCTCTCGGTTTGAGTATTGTCCAGTCTTTCAGCCAAACTGAGTTAGCCCAAGCCCTAAATCGTGACTCCTTAAAACCCAAGTTTCCCAACCCCATAGTTAATTTTGGCTTCTGGATGTTAGATGTGGGTGTCGCCATGCTACGGGTAACGATTTTTATCTAGGAATACACCCCAAATCCTTAACAAGTAGGGTGTGTTGTCGCGCCGCGCACCATCAATGTTTTCCGGTACATTGGACTAAAGTCCATAACACACTCTACCAGTTAAAAATAAACAAGGATGCCGTAGCCTAACTTAGGAATGTGGATTTAATAAAATACAGAACCTCACCCCCAACCCCTCTCTTTGGTAAGGCTACAGTGTACACACAAGTCTTATTAATTTGTCTAACAACGTTTCGATCCCCCCTAACCCCCCTAAACCCCTTCGGGGATGCGCCTTCGGCGTAGAAAAAAGGGGGGAAAAGAATCAAAGTCCCCCTTTTGAAGGGGAGCCACTGCGTTGGGCGGGTTTCCCGACTTGTAGCAAGTGGCGTGGATTTAGGGGGATCAACCCAAATTTTGCACCCAGCACAGAGATGTGTGTACACCGTAGCTTTGGTAAGGAGAGGGGAGACTTTGACGCAAGTCAAAGGCGGGGTGAGGTCAAAAACTAGACTTGCATGTTATTTAATTCATGTTACTTAGCCCAACTCCAGAGAACACTCAGGCTGCCTTTAGCATAAAAATCTTAACAATCACAAATTCACTATATAATCTTAAGAAATGTGAAATTTATTTGCATTTTGCAAAAAATCAGCTTTATGTCGGTTGATTTATGAGCCAGTCTGAAGATAACTTTGCCCGAACTACTTCTTTGACTAATCACCATCGCATACCCATTCACATTCCTGGCTCTATTCAACCTCATGGCGTACTCTTAGCACTCAATAACCAGCTAGAGATTCAGCAAGTCAGTAATAACACCCAAGAATATTTGGGCAAAGATGTCGATGATTTGCTAGGACAACCCCTGAGTTACTTGCTTAACGCTAAACAGGTTGCAGTCGTCAAGCAGTGTTTGGGGAAAAAAGTTGGTAGTGCTAAAGTTTTCGAAGTTACTATTAATACTTTACATAGGAATCGCTACTTTTACGGTATTACTCACCGTACAGAAGACTATGTGATTCTAGAACTAGAACCTAAAGATGCGGCATTAGCATTGAGTTTCCTAAAGTTTCAGGCTTTGGCAGGTGAAGCGATCGCTCAAATGCAAGAGACATCAAATTTGACGGAATTTTTGCATTTAGTAGCCAAACAAATCCAAGAAATTACTGAATTTGACCGAGTGATGGTTTATCAATTTGACCAGCAAGGAGCAGGTTCTGTAGTTGCTGAAGTCAAACGTGACGACTTATCAACATATTTAGGACTCCACTATCCAGCTACAGATATTCCCGCACCAGCCAGGGAATTATACAAGCGCTGTTGCTGGAGATTTATCCCCGATATCAATGCTCAACCCGTCCAACTACTTCCTCAAGAAAATCCTCCTCTTGATTTAAGCTACTCTGTGCTACGAAGTTTTGATGCGTGTTGTGCTGAATATCATCAAAACATGGGCGTAACTTCGCTGTTAGTAATTTCCCTGATTGAAAATCAGCAGCTTTGGGGATTAATCTCTTGTCATCATCAAACTCCCAAGTATCTGCCTTACGAAGTGCAAAAGATATGCGAATTTTTGGGACAGATTGCATCTTCGGAGTTAGCACACAAAATTAGTCATTCGCAATGGGACTATAAGGTCAAGCTAAAATCGCTCCAGTCGGAGTTTTTAGAGTCCATTTCCCAAGCCGATAATTTTATCGATGCCCTCATCAAACCAGAAATCCGCTTATTGGATTTAGTTAGTGCTTTTGGCGCGGCAGTTTGCCTGGATAATGAAATTACCTTGGTGGGGACAACACCAAATATTCATCAGGTACAAGCTTTAATTGAATGGGCAGATACCCAAGTTAACGATAACTTGTTTGCTAGCGATTCTCTGCCGAAGTTTTACCCAGAGGCGACTGCATTTAAAGATGCTGCAAGTGGCTTACTGCTATTGCGAATTTCTAAAGTTCGCCGCTACTATATTCTTTGGTTTCGCCCTGAAGTCATCCAAACGGTAAATTGGGCAGGAAACCCCAACGATTCGCTAAAAGTTGAGGCTGATGGTAGTGTTACCCTTTGTCCGCGCAAATCTTTTGCGGCATGGCAAGAAACTGTACGTTTAACTTCCTTACCTTGGCAAGAATGTGAACTTGATAGTGCGATCGCTCTGCGGAATGCCATCGTTGGTATTGTACTATCTAAAGCCGATGAATTAGCCAAAATCAACTTAGAGTTGGAGCGCAGTAACCAAGAATTAGCTTCCTTTGCTTACGCTGCTTCTCATGACCTCAAGGAACCTTTGCGGGGTATCTATAACTTCTCAACGGTGCTGTTAGAAGACTATAACCAAGTATTAGATGATGAAGGAATTGAGTGCTTAGAGACAGTGGTAACTTTGTCTGTGCGGATGGAAACGCTGATTAATGCTCTTTTGCGCCTCTCCCAGTTAGGACAAGTACAACTGCACCGCCAAGCAACCAACTTGAATGAATTAATTAACCATGTGATTGATGTCTTTCGTGCTAGTCGCCAAGAAACGCAGTTTATAGATATTCGCATTCCCCGACCCTTACCAACCATTCAGTGTGATCGAGTTCTTGTAAATGAAATCTTCAGTAATCTCATTGGTAATGCCTTTAAATACAACGAGAAGCCAAACCAATGGGTGGAAATTGGCTACCTAGATACAGATGAACATCCCCTCGTCTTTTATGTCCGAGATAACGGTATTGGGATTCCCGAACATCACTTAGAAACAATTTTTCGATTATTTAAGCGCCTTCATTCTCAGGAAAAGTATGGTGGGGGTGCAGGTGCAGGACTCGCAATTGTCAAAAAAATTGTTGAGCTGCACGATGGTCAAATATGGGTTGACTCTACCTTAGGTGTTGGCTCGGCATTCTATTTTACGCTGAATTAATTGAGAACCTGCCATCACCCTTGTGTGATGCGAATCGAGGCTTGCTCCCAAAAAAAGTTAAAATAAACAATTAGTTCTCATCTGGCAACAGACTGGAGACTCAAATGACACCAGCAGCGATCGCTACACCTCCAAAAGAATTACCCCTTTTGTTTGAGGGACTGACTTGGAGAGAATTCAAAGCCGTTGAGCAGTTGTTAGACCGTCCAGGGTATCGGCTATCTTTCTTGGATGGTATTTTGGAGATTCGCAGAATGCCAGGAGAACCCCACGAAACTGTCAAAGAAAGGATCGGCGCTTTGTTGGAACTTTACCTGCTCATGGCAGGGTTTGATTTTACTCCAACTGGCTCAATGACCTTGGAAAGTGAATCGGGTGCTGTTAAGCGAGAGGCAGATAAATCCTACAAACTTGCCCCTGGTCGAGTGCGTCCTGACCTTGCTATTGAGGTGGTGTTTACCAGTGGTGGTATTAATAAACTTGAAGCATACAAGCGGCTAAAAATTCCGGAACTGTGGTTCTGGGAAGATGGTGTCTTAGAAGTTTATCACCTGCGCTCAGAGGGCAACGCACTTCACTATGAAAGGGTGTCTAGTAGTGAAGAGGTCAAAGGGATAGATTTGGATTTGTTGTTACGCTGCATTAATATGGTGAATCATGTTGATGCCATCAAGACTTTTCAACAAGCGCTGCAAAAATAGCTGGTTATCTGCTGCAATTTTTCCAGGTGTGTAGACACTTGGCGGCTTGTCGTTAGATATCGCACTTGGTTAACACACGCTACTGGGGTGGCAAGGCTAAAATGTTGCATTAAATTTATCTTGTAGGATGGGCGTCTCGCCCGTCCGGTGCAGGCAAGATGCCCGCACTACAAGAGTTATATCTATCAAACCATTTTAGGCTTGTCATTCCACTACAAATTATTTCTCATAATTCATCCAACTACCAAGCTTTCAGCTATAGTGAGAGACTTATTGCCGCGTTCTGTTAAAATATGTACAAAAAATGTTTCGTTTTGTTACGTTTAGCCAATAAGTAATGACAACAAAACTTCATGAGCCTCTGCTCGTTGTTGAGGACAGCAATGAAGATTTTCGGATGTTGCAACGCCTGATGCGGCGGATGGCTGTCCAGAATCCTATCCATCGCTGTACCAATGGGGATGAGGTTTTAGAACTGCTGTATCAACAGAAGAGCGATTGCCATTCTAAAGTACTTATAAGACCCTCTGTGATCTTGCTCGACCTCAACTTACCAGGAATTGATGGTCGTGACATCTTAGAGAGGCTCAAACAAGATATGAGTTTTAAAGAAATCCCGATTATTGTTTTTACCACATCCTCGAACCCCAAGGATATTGAATTATGCTACCAAAAGGGCGCAAATGGATATTTGGTAAAGCCGATGGATGCTCAGGAACTAAAAAAGACGATTCAGGCTTTTGTTGACTACTGGCTGGAAACCAATACTCCGCCACGCCGGGATTAATTTGTGGATTGTCTGTTGATGGGGCATTAAGGAAAAACGCATTGCCGGGAAGGTTGAGAGGACACAGAGACGTTTTCCTCTGGGAGTCGTTGTGTCTTTTTGTCTTCCTGCGGTTGATTTGCGTCATTTTCTCCAGTATAGCTTTATAATTAATTAAGAAATAAGATTTATTTTATATTTATTTTATATTATTTTTAGAATTATGCAACAAAACATAATCTGGATAAAAGGGATCTACATGGCTCCCTGACCTCATAAATTTTATGTTGGACACGTGGACGCTACTAATCATTGATGATTGTGCCGCAGATCGGAAAATTTATCGCCGATATCTTCTCAAAGATCCGCACCATTCTTACCAAATTTTAGAGGCAGACTGTGCAGAAGATGGACTGGCTTTGTGCCAAAAATTTCGCTGTGATGTGATTTTGCTTGATTTTTGCCTACCTGATATGAGTGGGTTAGAACTCTTCGATCAGCTCAAGCATGAAATATTTGAAACCTCCGTCCCCGTGATTATGTTAACAGGGCGTGGTGATGAAGAGGTGGCTGTACAAGCAATGAAACAGGGTGCTTTGGATTATTTGGTTAAGCAACACCTGACATCGGATGTATTACAAATAGCAGTCCGTAATGCCATTAAACAGTCGTATTTACAAGCCCAACTAAGTAAAATTCAGGAACGACAGCGCCTAATTGCCATGACAGCGCTGCGAATTCGTCAGTCTCTGAACCTAGAGCAAATCTTGAATACCGCTGTAGCAGAAGTACAGCAACTTCTCCAGTGCGATCGCGTGATGGTATATAAATTTGCTCCAGACGCAGGTAGTAAAATTGTTGCTTCTTCAGTTTTTTTAGGGAGTAGTGAGTGGGGAATCGGGAGTGGGACAGAAGAAGCAGAAGAAGTAGGGGGAAAAAAGTTGAGCTTGTATCACAATATTTCTTTCTCATCTCCCAGTACTCAGTACCCAGTACCCAATTCTCAATCCCCAACGCCTTACGTTTATGAACTGGGATTAAGTAATTCTATTAGCCTGAAAGAACAATTTAATACCGAAGCCAATTTAGTAGTTCCCATTAATATAAGTTATAACGGTGACCCTAATCCTCATTTGTGGGGTTTGTTGATAGCCTCTCATAATACAGAGGAACCACAATGGCATACTCATGATGCACAGATGCTGTATGAGGTTTCAGTGCAACTGGCGATCGCAATTCAACAAGCTGAATTATTAGCCCAAACTCAAGCAGCACTAAAGAAAGAAAAACAACTCAATATATTTAAATCTCAAATCATTGCTACGGTTTCCCATGAATGTCGAACACCGTTAACTTCAATTTTGGCTGCTGCATCAACTTTAGTAAAACATGGTCAACAGCTAGATGATGGTAAACAAAAAAGATTTCAATCCATCATTGAACAGAAAGCTAGGTATATGTCCAAGCTTGTGGATAATATGCTGTTGGTCAACCAATTTGAACTAGACAAAGCCAAGTTTAAACCAATGCCGCTGGATTTACTGCAATTTTTCTCTGACCTCATAGACCAAGAACGAGAAGCAGTAGGCGAAAGTCACGAATTAGTGTTTAAAATTACTGGCAATATTAAAGGATTTTGGGGCGATCGCGGACTTTTACAACAAATTTTTATAAATTTAATCTCCAACGCCATTAAATACTCCCCCGCAGGCGGTACTGTAGAATTTCACCTCATCGGTAAAGAATCACTTGTGATATTGCACATCAAAGATGAGGGAATTGGGATACCGATGGCAGATCAAAAAAACTTATTTCAATCCTTCAGTCGTGGTAGCAACGTAGACACCATTCCCGGTACAGGTTTAGGACTGGCGATCGCTAAAGCTTGTGTAGAGTTACATGGTGGCAACATCACCTTATCCAGTAAAGTAGGACAAGGAACCACATTCACCGTCAGTTTACCAAAACAACCCGGTAAGTAATTCGTAATTTAGTCATTATTCATTAGACAATTTCTTCCCCCCACTCCCAACTCCCAACTCCCCAATCACTGTGCAAGGCTTTCTCAACTTAAACAAACCCTTTGACTGGACATCTCACGACTGCGTGGCGCGGGTGCGGAAACTCTTGCGCCTCAAACGTGTGGGACATGCAGGAACATTAGATCCAGCCGCTACTGGTGTCTTACCTATTGCTTTGGGTAAAGCTACAAGATTATTACAATATTTGCCAGAAAACAAAGCCTATACAGCCACAATTCGGTTCGGTGTGCGTACCACAACTGATGATTTGCAAGGTGAAATTATTGCTTCTCAACCTTGTCCAAAATTGGATTTGGCAGATGTGAAAATAGCCTTGGCACCATTTCAAGGCAAAATTGAGCAAATACCACCTATTTATAGTGCAATTCAAGTAGATGGTAAACGCCTGTATGACTTAGCACGCAGAGGTGAAACAGTAGAAGTTCCCAAACGGATAGTAGAAATTTTTCATACAGAAATTATGGATTGGCGGGAAGGAGATTTTCCCGAATTGGATATTGCGATCGCCTGTGGTAGTGGTACATATATTAGAGCGATCGCCCGCGATTTAGGTGCAATCTTAGAAACTGGCGGGACTCTCGCCGCTTTAATCCGTACCCACAGCAGTGGTTTCAACTTAACAGACAGTCTCACCTTGACCGATTTAGAAACACAATTGCAAGCCGAGACATTTCAACCCAGTGTTCTTGATGCAGCCTTACAACATTTACCCACGCTGACATTACCAGCGACAACAGCCCAAAAATGGTGTCAGGGACAAAAAATTCCGCTGACGCTGGATTTTTCTGGTATAACCAGAGTCTACGATGACGAGGCTTGCTTTCTGGGTATTGGTAAACTACAAGATGATATATTGATACCCACAACAGTCCTAAAAAATTGATCAACACTCAAGTCTTTTGCCAATACCCAACACCTGAACCTTAAAAAAAGCACATATCTGAGAAAGTTAACAAAGTTACTCAGCGTAAAACTCCAAACATCCACTAAGCTAATTGCAGATATTTTAAATGACTTCAATCAGTGTTAGGAGTAGCTGTTATGCCGACGATTCATTTAGTGGATGGTGAAAAGGGTGGAGTAGGGAAATCTCTGCTCACCAGAACTATGATTCAATATTGTTTGGATAAAAGAATACCATTTGTACCTGTGGAGACTGATCGGTCTAATCCTGATGTAGCGGGTGTGTATAAGGGAATATGTCAGTATGCTGTGTTTACTGAAGATGAACGGCACGCCGATAAAGCTGATAAGATTTTTGAGATGGCCATGTCTAAGCCAGTGATTGTAAATTTAGCTGCACAATCCCATCGCGCCGTCAAAAGCTGGATTGAAAGAAATCAGTTACTTGAACTGGGAAGTTCTGAGGGCGTGAGTTTTTGCAAGTGGTTTGTGTCTACTGGCGGATATGATAGCCTCAACTTGTTTGCACAGTCGGTGAATAGCTACGGCGAAAAAATCCCGCATATTTTGGTGAGAAATTTAGGGTTGTGCGATGATTGGGAGCATGTTGATTCTGATGCTGCCATTCAGAATTTAGTCACACAATATAAAATCAAGGTGGTGGATTTTCCTAAGTTGTCATACAGAGAAAGAAATCTAATTGACCAACATCGTTTGACTTTTGCGGAAGCACGAGAGTATAAAGAATTTGGAGTGCTTGGTAAACAGCGGGTTGTACAATTTCTCAAATCTGCTTATGCTGCTTTTGAAAAAGTAGGGATTTGGTATGAAGAAGTTAAATAGAAAAGCTCTCAAGCTATTCCCAAGTTGAAACATCTCGTAAAACAGCCGGAATTTCCCCTTGAGATAGGGGAAACTCCAAAAAAGTTTCTTTATAACCTAAATACCCAGATTCAGCGAACGACAACAACATGCGCGCCAATGCTAACCAAACCTCTGGTTCATATTCCCAATCACGATAACGGGAAGCTCGACCAGCAATTGAACGTAACGCCCAAAAGTATGAATTTCTGACTACAGAACCCCCCTTTTTTAATTCGGGTAAGTCTTCATGGTGGAGAAAAAGTATTGTGTTTTCAATTCTGGCTCTCATATTGGCCATGCTAATTTTTATTCATTATAGGACTTACGCATTGACCAGCCACTACTGGATTTTTGTCAACAAGATAGGTAAATTTAAGTATGTCTAAATAGCACCATTTTTTAAAAGCTTTGTCAGCTGGTGTCCAGATTTTATTGATTAATCTGTCTAATCCAGTAAAGCTAATGAATATACCTGCAATCATTGCAATTCAATTTTTGATGTTTTTATTTTTACTTGAATTGCAGTAATTAAACTTAGTCTTAAAAGTCCCCAGCCAGTTGTTAAAATAAGCTAAGAGTTATATAATCTGCCTCATCTCCCCCATCTTCATTTGATGACACTTGTTTATCCACGTCGCCAACGCCAACTTGAAAGTTTAATTAGAAAGTTAGGTCTACCAACAGGATTACCCATCAAATGGGAACTGTTGGATTTAGCTTTAACTCATCCCACTGTTTCAGATTCGGCAAATTATGAACAGTTGGAGTTTGTGGGTGATGCAGTGGTACGGTTAGCTGCGGCGGTTGTGTTGTGGGAAAAATATCCAGAATGTCCAGTAGGGGATTTTGCAGCAATTCGTTCGGTGTTGGTGAGCGATCGCATTCTCGCTCAATTAGCTAGAGAATATGGTTTAGAGTTATATTTGCTAGTTGCAGGTAGTGCTACCAGTGATAAAGTTGGTCAAGAATCAAGACTAGCCGATGCCTTTGAGGCTGTTTTAGGTGCGCTTTACCTCAGTACAAATAATTTAGAATTAATTCGCCCTTGGCTAGATGATCATTTCCAAAAACTAGCCACAGAAATTCGCCTCGATCCAGCTAGACTGAATTACAAAGCGGCTCTCCAAGAATGGACACAAGCACAATTTAAAGTTTTACCTGAGTACCGAGTTGTAGAAGTTCATCAAACTAATCAAAATCAAGAGCGTTTTGCAGCTGAAGTCTGGCTACATGAAAATAAATTAGGTGCAGGAAAGGGACGCTCAATTAAAGCCGCTGAACAAGCAGCAGCTAAAGTAGCTTTTTTAGCAATTGCTAATCAGGAAAATTCCTGAACTCATAGGCAGCGTATCAGCCGAGATATGGGTAAAATGTCGGTTGTGAGTTGTTGGTAATTTTTATACCAATGACTAATAACTAATGATTTACCATGAGCGTAGCCGTAAAGCCTACGGCATAGCTGCGCTTACCGCGGTAGCGTCTCGTAGAGAAGGGCTAATGATTAATGACTAACCAAATTAAAATAGCTGTTATTGGTATTGGGCGTTGGGGAGTACATTTACTACGGATTTTTTTAGCACATCCCCAAGTGAGTGTGGTGGCCATAGTAGACCCTCATACAGAAAGGTTGGTAGCAGCGAAGCAGCAATTTAACTTGGATGAAAATATACTTTTGACTACCGAGTGGGAAGCTTTACAGCAACTACCAGAACTGACAGCAGTAGTAATTGCCACTCCAGCTACAACCCACTATGCCTTAATTAAGGACGCTCTCAAGCAGGGATACCATGTTTTGGCAGAAAAACCCCTAACTCTAGACACAGCAGAATGTCTGGAACTTTGCCAATTGGCAGAGCAGCAGCATTTAATACTCATGGTTGACCACACTTACTTATTTCATCCAGCCGTAGAGCAAGGGCAAGGTGTAGTTCAAGCAGGTCAATTAGGTGATCTGCGTTATGGTTATGCTACTCGTACCCATTTAGGGCCAGTCCGGCAAGATGTCGATGCTTTATGGGATTTAGCCATTCATGATATTGCCATCTTTAACAACTGGCTGGGTCAAGTACCAGTGAAGGTACAAGCTACAGGTACTGTATGGTTGCAAGGAAAAGGAAGTATAGGGACTGTATCAGGATTAGCAGACTTAGTGTGGGTAACACTGACATATCCAAATAACTTTCAGGCATATATTCACCTGTGCTGGCTCAACCCTGATAAACAGCGACGACTTGTGGTTGTGGGTAGCCTCGGTAGCTTGATTTTTGATGAAATGTCACCCTCATCACCTTTAACTTTGCTACATGGTGAATTTGAACATCAAGGAAATCAATTTTTGCCTGTGAATCAAAGGCGAGAGGTGTTAAAAATAGAACCCGGTGAACCTTTACAGCGGGTGTGCGATCGCTTTATTGTCAGTATGATTGAGAATACTCCTGCCAACATTTCATCTGGCTGGGTAGGCACAGAACTAGTAAAAATTCTCTCTGGTTTGACAGCATCGCTGAACCAGGGCGGACAACCTGTGTTTCTAGAATAGACTCGTGTCTGGGGACAATTTTCTACTTTTCAGTAGTTTGGTTAGCATATGCTTCTGCCGAGGGTAGAAGGGGAAGGGGCTGTTGGGGCGGTAGGAGACTCATTTCATAATTATTCTCCACAAGTGGTAGTTCAAATTTTCCCTGATCTAACTCAACTGGGTGAGATTCATTGATCCCGTGGGAATTTGGCGGAGTGTCTTCTTCATCTAACTCAACTGGGTGAGATTCATTGATCCCGTTGGAGTTAGACGGAGTGTCTTCTTCATGAGTAGCATCTGAGTTAACTTCCCCTACCGCCTCATCTCCAGTAGAGACTCCCAACTTTTGATAATCTTCTTTCTTTGTGGGAGTAGTTAATTGGTCAATATCAATCATCGGCAAAGTAATCTTGACAGTTGTACCTTGGTTAAGACCAGCACTTTCTAGAGTAATGCTACCTCCCATGAGTTCCATTAAATTTCGTGAAATCGCTAGTCCCAGTCCTGTACCTTCAACTTTGCGTGTTGTACCACCATCTACCATCACGAAGGGGCGAAATAATTTGTGCTGTTGTGCAGGTTCTATGCCTAAACCTGTATCTGTAACGGTGACTATTACTTGAGATGTTTCATAACTATCTTGTTGAATGGCTGTGGCAATGGTAATGCTGCCCTCGTCAGTAAATTTAGTGGCGTTGCCAATAATATTAATTAGTACCTGCTTCAACTTGGCGGCATCGGCCTTCACTGGTATTAAATCACTACCCAAGTCTGTTTTTAACTGCAAACCTTTTCGTTGAACATTAACTGATTGTAAATTAATTACCTCCAGGAGAACTTGGCGTAGATCAATAGGTACTGTAACTACTGAGAGTTTACCTGCTTCTATTTTGGAAATATCTAGTAGCTCGTTAATAATCCCTAGCAAGTGAATAGCTGTGTCATCGGCACGTTTGAGAAACTCAATTTCTTCTTCTCGGCTATCGCACATGCCTTCATGAACTACGCGTATACAGTTAATAATGCCATTGAGTGGGTTTCTTAACTCATGGGAAGTTGTCGCCAAAAACTGACTTTTAACTTGGTTAGCAGTTTTGGATTCTTTCCAAGCAATTTCTAGTTCTTCTGCCCAGGCTTTCAGCCTTTCCAGCATTTGGTCTATGGCTTGTGCCAGTTGATTGAACTCCCGGATGTTGAAGTCTTGGGGTACTGGTTGTGCAGCGTGGTGGCTGTGCAGGTTGAGGGCATAGTCTCGCAATTTTTCTACAGGACTCGCTAGGTAAGGAGCTAGATAAAATGATGCCAACAGACTTGCACCAATTAAACCAACTGTCAAAACGATGAGGATAAGTTTGATTTCTTCTAAACCAAACAAAGCATTATCCACAGTGGTTACAGCTAAAACTACCCATTGTTGCCCCTGCTGTTCTGTCAGAGGATCGGCAATAACTGTATAGCCAGCTACTAATTCTGGCCCTTCTTGCAAAGATAAATTGAGCGAACTACTTTGCCCAGCGATCGCATGGTTAACTATTCTTTTGAGCCTGGAACCATCTGGGTATTCTTGAATATTACGCCCTACTTGTTCTGCCACGGGATGGGCTAAAATCGTTCCGTCTCTAGCAATCACCAAGGTAGAGCCTGTTAGTGACCCTGGTTGATTACTGGTTTGCTTATACAATGTTGATTGAACACTCAAAACATACTGCAACTCTCCATTTGGAGAATAGACTGGGGCAGAAAACAACAATTGCAGTTGATTAAGCGTATGTTTTTTACCAGTTGTACCTACTTTTGGCGGTAATATTTTCTGGATATTAACTTTGTTACTCAAAGGTAAACTCTGTTGGGCAATTACTTTGTCGCCACAGGTACTGGCAATGATCTCGTTACTTTGTCGATCAGTTAATTGCAGGCACTCTATGTGAGTTGGTAGTTGTTCTGCTAGGTAAGTGAGGTATTCTTGAATTTCGGTGGCAGAACCTGACTGAAGAACTGTTGTTTGACTGATTGCTAAGAATTGAGTTTTTAGGGCTGCGATCGCATTAGCAATTTTCTCACCTTTAAAAATAGCGCTTTCTGTAAGATTCTGACGGGCAGTTTTCAACAGGCTAGACCTGGCTCTATTCAACGCCACAATCTCTCCCAATAATAAAACTGGGACAAATAAAAGCAAAATTCTTGTTACTAAAATACGTCGAAAGGATGATTGACGGGACTTAGCCATCTAGTAACTCACTTCGCATCTGTAAACCACAAAAGCACTGATATGCCATCAGAACAGCTAAAGGAGACATTTGACTAAGTTATTAAACTCGGATTGTCAATCCCCAAAAGTAAGAAAAATTGAACATATAAGCTAAAACATGCTATACCAAAACTTGTATAAGGTAGATGTGAAAGTGACTTGTGTTGCATATAGATCCAGTTATGACATTGGTAAACAGTAGCTTGCAGGTAGAGATTTTGTGCAATCAACACACTAGCAAGAAAAATATCCAGACTATCCAACCAACCCTATGATGCAACGCCGTCCTCATACCACAGTAGTTTTGGCAATGAGTGCAGATGGCAAGATAGCAGATTGTAGGCGATCGCCTGCTCGGTTTGGCTCAGGGGCTGATAAAGCGCACCTACAAGCACAAATCGCTGCCTCTGATGCCGTTTTACTAGGTGCTGGCACTCTTCGTGCCTACGGTACAACACTTACCGTATCACAAGCAATTCTGCTGCAACACCGAATGCAGGAAGGCAAGCCCGCCCAGCCGGTTCATATAGTGATTACACACTCTGCTGACTTTAATCCGGAAATTAAGTTTTTTCAACAGCCAATCGAACGTTGGTTACTAACAACAACAAAGGGAGCAAGCCTTTGGCAAGCCAGAGAAAACACACTTCAATCAACGTGGGTAAAATCCACACATGATTATCCTCCCAAATTTAATAAAATTATAGTTTTTGACACATCAACGGGCAAGGTTGACATGTCAGCGGCTTTGCAACACCTGGCATGTCTAGATATAACACGCTTGGTGGTCTTGGGAGGCGGCGAATTAGTAGCTTCTATGCTGGAATTAGATTTAATTGATGAACTCTGGCTGACAGTATGCCCATTAATTTTAGGTGGTGTCACTGCCCCCACACCAGTAGAAGGCACAGGCTTTATCTCTCAATTAGCTCCAAAATTAGAACTTCTAGAAGTTCACCAAGTTGAGCAGGAAGTATTTTTACACTATCGGCTGCAACAATCAGCAGATTAGATTACCTTATTAGAGAAATAGGGAGTAGAGAGTGGAAACAAAAGGAGACAAGAAAAATACTTCTTCATCTCCCCATCTCATCCCCCCAGTCCCTACATTCCCCTGAAAAGCCTGACAATGGTGGAACAAATTAAGCCTCACTACTCTAGCGTTTGGATCAATAAAATCGCGGAAGTGCCTCAAAGTGTTTGGGATGCTTTGGCAATACCACTCAATACGCCTTTTTTAGAATGGGATTGGCTAAATAATTTAGAAATATCCCAGAGTGCTACGGCTAAAACAGGCTGGTTACCAAATCACTTGACGCTGTGGCGAGACAGGACACTAATTGCGGCGGCGCCACTGTACTTAAAAGGTCATAGTTATGGCGAATTTGTCTTTGATCACCAATGGGCAGAGTTAGCCGAGCGCATCGGAGTCCGATATTATCCTAAATTACTAGGAATGACTCCATTTACTCCAGCTGAGGGCTATCGATTTTTAATTGCTCCGGGGGAAGATGAGGATGAAATTACAGGAATGATGGTGCATGAAATTGATGCTTTTTGTTTGAAAAATCATATTTCTGGGTGTCATTTTCTGTATGTCGATCCCCAATGGCGTCTAGTGCTGGAACGGCAAG
Source organism: Anabaena sp. CCY 9613 (assembly GCF_963920895.1). NCBI lineage: Bacteria > Bacillati > Cyanobacteriota > Cyanophyceae > Nostocales > Nostocaceae > Anabaena > Anabaena sp. CCY 9613. Next base: position 23,652 of record NZ_CAWUDE010000010.1, on the reverse strand, counting down.
GTTTTACAACTTGGTTACATCACAGCTACATTTGGGAAAATGTCGGGTTTAACACTTTTGATGATTACTTAGGATTATTCAACGCTAATCAACGTCGCAATATCAAGAGAGAACGTAAAGCTGTAGAAAAAGTTGGGTTACGACTACAAGCATTGACTGGTGATGAAATTCCTAAGTCTTTATTTCCTTTGATGTATCAGTTTTATGCGGATACTTGTGACAAATTCGGCTGGTGGGGTAGCAAATACTTAACTAAGCAGTTTTTTGAGCAGCTACACCATAATTATCGTCATCGAGTGTTATTTTTTGCTGCGTATCATGAGCAAGATGAGCGTCAACCTGTAGGGATGTCCTTTTGTTTGTATAAAGGCGATCGCTTATATGGGCGCTACTGGGGTAGTTTTCAAGAGATAGATTGCCTACATTTTGATGCTTGCTATTATGCACCAATTGAGTGGGCGATCGCTCACGGTATTCAAAGCTTTGATCCTGGTGCGGGAGGACGGCACAAAAAACGCCGAGGTTTTCCGGCTCTGCCTAATCACAGTCTGCACCGCTTTTACAATAATCGTTTAGAACAAATTCTCTGTTCTTATATTAGAGAAGTTAATCAATTGGAAGCAGAGGAAATGGCAGCGATTAATCAGGATTTGCCTTTCAGTAAACGTGATGATTAAGAAATTACAAAAGAAGTAGTAAGAGGATGTTTGAAAAGTTTTGCAGGGTCAAATTTTAGGCTAATCGCCTTACCATAATACGGATCATGGCAAGATAGACAAAAGTCTCCGATGTTTCGGGTAATAATTCATAGTCTCGGACTAATCGCCGACAGCCCATCAGCCATCCGAAAGTGCGCTCGACGACCCAACGTTTTTTGACCTCACCCCGCCTTTGACTTGCGTCAAAGTCTCCCCTCTCCTTGGTAAGGAAAGGGGTTGGGGGTGAGGTTTTGTATTTTATTAAATCCACATTCCTAAGCACTTCTGAGCGCTACAATCGGGTCAAGTTTAGCAGCGCGACGTGCGGGAACGACACCAAAAAATAACCCAATTCCACCAGAAACACCAACGGCTGTAGCTATGGCTATGGGAGAAATTGCCGCTTCTAAGGGAGTAACAGCTGCTACCAAAACAATCCCGCTCACCCCAACCGCAGTCCCCACTAAACCACCAATGACGGAAACAATCACCGCCTCAATCATGAATTGCAGCAAAATATCTTGCTCGTTAGCGCCAATTGCCTTTCTTAACCCGATTTCTTGGGTGCGTTCGGTGACAGAAACCAGCATAATATTCATGATGCCAATGCCACCCACAAATAATGAGATGCCGGCGATCGCAGCGAGCATAATGGTTAATGCACCTGTAATTTGACCAACGGTTTGCAACGCATCTTTTTGTGTATTGATGGTGAAATCGTCTTCTCCAGTAATTTTGTGCCGCAAACGTAGTAAATTCGTGATTTGAAACTGGGCTGCATCCACACTTTCAGCATCTGTGGCTGAGGCGACAATATAAGTTAACTCCAATCCATAGGGAGAAGTTCGCCCGACAATGCGGTTAGCCATAGTATTCAGTGGGATTAAGGCGGCTTCATCGTAATTAACACCTAAAGTTGAGCCTTTGTCCTCTAATACCCCAATAACTTGAAAGCTAGCATTTTTAATCCGCAACTGCTGACCCACAGGGTTACTATTACCAAAGAATCTTTCTGCTAAGTCTGCACCTAACACTACAACTTGGTTACTGCGCCTCATGTCTATGTCGTTGAAGAACCGTCCTGTGGCAGTTTCAAAGTCACGCACACTTAAGAAGCTGGGAGTTGTACCAATAATATTGACATTAGTGTTTTGGTTACGGTAAGTTACCACCTGCCTACTATTTAACTCAGCAGTCACAGCCGCAATAGTTGGTACTTGGCTGGCGATCGCCTGAGCATCTTCATATACTAAAGTCTTGGGTAAATCTAAAGAAATGCGCTGCGTGGCGCGATTACCGGGAATCACAAATAATACGTTTGGCCCTAAAGACTCCAACTCTTGGGCAACAAACCTTTGTCCGCCTTCACCAATACCAATCATGGCAATTACCGAAGCATTACCAATGATAATTCCCAACATCGTTAAAGCGCTACGCAACTTATTTGATAGCAGGGTTTTTCCTGCCATTTGCATACTTTCGAGGAAATTCATAAGTAATTCGTAATTTTATTGGTTGTTCTGCTGTTTGGCTCTTTCAGTGATGTAGTCTTGTGGTGGGTTGATAAAGACGCGATCGCCTTGTTGGAGTCCTTGTAAAATCTGGGTTTGGTCTTGGATTTGGGCGCCAATTGTCACTTCACGGAACTGGGGTTGATTTTTCTCATCGGCTACCAATACCCCTGTTCTGCCTTGTTCTGTGACAATGGCTACCGTTGGTAACACCAAAGCATCACTGACGCGATCGCCTAAGAAGGTTAAATCTACATTTAAGCCAGAACGCAATTCATCTATACCTGTATCTAACGCCACCCGCACCTGAAAGGATGTCACGCCTTGTTCTACTACGGCTTCGGGGGCAATTAAACGCACATTACCTTTAAATATTTGGTCGGGATAGGCATCAGCGACAATTTCTACCTGCTGTCCCTGTTTAATTCTGCCAATATCAACTTCTGGGACTTGCGCTAGCACTTCTAAACCTTTAGCAACGGCGACAATGGAACTGGAAGTAGCCGACGCACTAGTAGAAGCCGAAGTTGTGGGAGTAACAAATGCACCAACATTGGCGTATTTCTGGGTGACAATTCCTGATAAGGGCGCACGAATAACTGTATCTTGGAGCCTGACTTCTGCTGCTTGGATTTGAGCTTCCGCCCCTTTCACTGCTGCTTGACGTTGAGCAATTTCTTCTGGACGGCTGCCATTTTGCAACAGAATTAATGCGGCGCGGGCTTCAGTAACAGCAGCTTCCCTAGCTGTGATTTCCTCATTGCGGCTACCACTTTCTAATAGTGACAGTCGTTTTTGGGCTTCATCTAAACTAGCTTTTGCTCTTTGGTCTTCACTAATATACTGCTCTAATTGGTCTTGAGAAGTTGCCCCTTGCTGGGTTAATTCTCGATAGCGGTTCACCCGTGATTGGGTGAGAGTCACCTGTGCTTGGGCTGAATTTACTTGGGCTTGGGCTTGGGCAATTTCTTGGGCGCGATTCCCCGCACGGGCTTGAGCTAATTGTGCCTCTGCTTGGGCTAATCTAGCTCTAGCTTGGTCAATTTCTTGGGGACGACTCCCCGCAAGGGCTTGATCTAACTGTGCCTGTGCTTGAGCTAAATTGGCACGGTATTGCAGAATCTGTGCTTGAATATCACCCACATCCATGCGGGCGATAACTTGTCCTTGTTGGACGCGATCGCCTTGTTCCACATATAACTGTGCCACCACACCAGGGTTTTTGGGACTGATATTGACACTTTGAACAGGTACCACCTTACCACTAGCAGTAATCCGCAAAGTGACATTTTGAGCTTCCACAGGAACAGTTAATTGGCTGATATCTTGTTCACGTGATCTCTGGTTGACAAGGTGATATGTAGTAGTTGTACCGACAACGACTGAACCTGCTACTATTAACCCCATTGCCCAGCGAAAAGGATACTTGACTTTGCCAATAAAGGGAACTTCTATCTGCGTCATCATAAATAGTAGCCTGAGCCAGCAAGTGCAGAAATAAAATAACTATCCATCAACTAAACAACTAGACTGAAAATCAGCTTTATAGTTGCTTAATCTGTTTTTATACTAACTTTTAGTATTTTTTCCCGCCTTCACCTGATAGAGTGAAATCCACACCTCACCCTGAGTTTACCTATGAGTAGATTGTTCCCTGTCCTGACTCAAGCGAGGCATATGAGGTAAACAGAGTGAGGTTGTTGATGGGACTTTAGCTGGCCGCCCTCAAAGTCACACTCCGCTGCAAATTAGCTAAGGCACGATTGTAATTTAAAATAGCTGTGACTCGATTACCTTCAGCCCTGGTGAGGTCGTTTTCTGCAAAAATCACATCTGTTTGAGTACCTACACCAGCTTCAAACCTCAGCCTAGCTAAATTTAATGCTTCCCTAGCTTGATTTAAAGCCACGCTAGAAGTTTGCACATTCTCTAGATTTGATTGCAATTGAGCATAGAATTGTTCTACATCGAACCGAATTTGATCGCGCTGACTGGCAAATTGCGTTTCGGCGATCGCAATATTAATTTGTGACTGAGCTGCACTTGCTCTAGCTGCACCCCCATCAAATAAATTTAAACTACCTCTAAGTGCTATTGAATAACCATCGGTAGCACTGAATCCATCATCAAATCGATCAGCTATGTTATAGTTACCATCCACACTGATTTGTGGCCCTAGCCGTGCCAAAGCCTGTCGTCGCTGTTGTTCGGAAATATTCCGTTGTGCTAATTGTTGTGGCAATTCTGGACGGTTTTGTAATGCTTGGATAATACTTTCTTCAACCGTTGGCTGCCAAAGACCCGCTATTTGCACAGGATCTGCTGCACTGATATTGAACGACTGCGCCAAACTTAACAAAGTAGCAAACTGTCGCCGGACGATTTGTTGTCGCGCCTGAGAATTAGTTAAATCTTGTTGAGCATTAGCCAGATTTACTTGAGATTGCAGCACATCGAACCGTGTCCCGACTCCCGCCTGTTCCCTAGCTTGAGCATCCCGCAAACTAGCCTGGGCATTTTCTACAGCCGACTGATTAATTCGTACTTGTTCATCGGCTTCTTGTAAATCGTAGTATTGAGTGATGACATTCAACTCAATTTCCAAAGACCTGTTCTCCACAGAGAGTTCATCTATCCGTAACCGTTCCTCAGCTGCGCGGATGCTAGCTTGCCTACTACCAGATGTATAAATGTCATAATTTATTTGCGCTTGACCGTTGAAAGAAGTACTAGATTGAGCCGCAGTCCCAGTAAAACCTTCACCACTGTTAGTCAAATTAGTACCAAGACTAACATTAGGAAACAAAGCAGCTTGAGACTCTCTTAATGCAGACTGGCCACGCTCTAGTTCTAATATAGCTACTTGTAAATCTCGATTGTTGCGTTTTGCTAGTTCCAAAGCCTGAACCAAGGTTATGGGTTGAGTGCCCTGAATCCTCACTTCTTCTGGCTTTGTCGGAAATTGCAGTGGATTGGGACTAGGGTTGAGGAAATCGGGAACTTGTACAGCATTAGCTGGTGTTTCTACGGGAATTTGAGCATTGACGCTCTTGGCTAAAGTAGGGACAAGAAGAGCGATCGCCACGGCAACCCCGGTAAAATGCACACAGTATAAGAGAAAATTCATATTATATTTAGCACTTACGTATTGACAGATTGCTTAGATAGTGTATCGAAAAACAGGCTTTCTCTCCCAACAGATATTGGACAATCAGAGATACTGGTTAACTAGGAAAAATTACTTTCATTGGTCTATTTTAGGAATTTCATACCGTAATATCAATATTATCCAGCAAGACCTAACAGTAGTGGGCAAATCTACGATTAGAGTATGTAATATGGTTGAACTATTCATAAGCTAATTTAATCTAAAATAATCTTTATAGATGGCATAATATGACAACCTGTGTAAAATCCTCGCCGAAAAATATCCCCGTGATTTCATCCGGTGGTTATTAAATCAAGAACCGCAAACAATTGAAATATTAAAAACCGAATTGAGCATCGAACCGATACGTGCTGATGCAGTGACATTTTTGCAAACAGAATCAGCGCCAGCATTACTATCGCAGATAGTTAACAGAAATTTTAGCCAACAATTAAACCATCTTGGACGCGGATAATTCTCTTAGTTTGAGCAGCAATATCTGGTTCGTGAGTCACAATCACAATGGTAATTCCTTGCTCATTTAATTCTGTTAATAAATTCATCACATCGTGAGAAGTTTCAGTATCTAAAGCACCCGCAGGTTCATCTGCCAAAACCAATGCTGGTAGGTTAACCAAAGCACGGGCGATGGCTACTACCATAATTGTAAATAAACCCACCACATTGGTGAAGGTACTGACAATATCAGCTTGGTTAGTTAAGCGGAAATCATCAGGTTGTGGTGGATAAATATTGTGGCGTAGGCGTAAAATATTCGTCACTTGAACAAAAAAGGTTCGTGTGTACTTCAGTTGCCTATCTATAATTGGGAAAAACTCTCTCTCTTTTTCTTTTGTTTGTGTAAATTACGTCCTTTGCGGTTTGTTTATTTGGATAATTTATGCATTAAAAATCCTTGAATATTGTTATTTTGAGAATTGATGTTCTAGTTTTTAACCAGAATTTGACTTCCAAAAATCTAGAATACGAGGGATGAATACAGTTGCAACTTATGGCTGAAATCTAATTCACTGTCGTTCAAAAATAAAAATCATTGAAGCTGGTTGCAGAGTCTGGGGATGGCAAGGTTCTTGTAACTTTACTAATCGGTAATTCCTGAGATGAAACTCTGCAATCCATGATTCAATTGTCCTAAAATACCAAGGAGCAGGTTGAAACAATTCATCTGATATTCCTTGCCAAGAAGTAGAACGCCAACCATCTGCGTATGGTAAGTCATCACCTGTCATTAGAGGATGGAGTGTTTGAATAATTATTTTGCCTTGAGACTCTAGCAAACTCTGTCCCGCTTCAGCTATTTCTCCCAAGGAGCGTTCTCCCAGAATAGAAAAGTTGCAGATGAAGCAGGCGAATTGCTGAATGCTGCCAAATTTCCGTAATGGCAGATCCGAGTATGCAGATACTACAAAGCGGACATCGCCAAGAGATTTTGCTGACTCAATCAAATCAGGTGTACCATCAACTCCCCACCCATTAAACCCACGTGAGCAAAGTTCACGGCATAACCAGCCTTCACCACATCCAATATCTAAGAATGTTCTGGGTGCAAGTTCCACTACAGCTGCGACAATAGCGGCATTTGTCACCAAAGTACGACTTTTAATTTGCTGTTCACGCACTACACGTGTCCACGGTTGAGCATTCACAGCCCATGAATCAAGTAATCTTTGTTCGTTCTGGTTCATCTAAACTGAAGTTGAAATTTGAATAATTAGTATATGCTGATACAGCCAGCACTAGCGACAGTAAACTTTGCCTTTCTTCTCAAGCAGAGATCGTTTAAGCTAGCTGGAAGATTCCTTGATTTGTGGCTAAGAGGCGGTAGTGTGCCTAAAAATGTTAGTTTAATTTCTCTTCTGGTAGTTTGCAGCTTGTGGAGTATGCCCAAGGCAGTGAACGCACAAGCGTTGCTCCCCCATACTGTGCAGCTAGATGCAACAAAGTTGGAGCAACAAGGGTTGCGCCTAGCACAAGAAGCGGCTCAACTCGGTCAATTCCAGCAATTTGACTTGGCCTTACCACGGGCGAGATTGGCGAGTCAACTGGCTCCCAAAAATGAGAGAGTTTGGTTTCTTTTAGGTGGTTTGCATTTACAAGCTAAAGATTATGATGCAGCTACAAATGCATTGCAAAAAGCAAAATCTCTCAATCCTCAAAATCCGGACGTTGCATTTGCATTAGGTTCCGCTCAGTTCCAACAGCAAAAGTACCAAGCAGCGGCGGATTATTACAAGGAGGGCTTGAAGTTAAAACCTGATAATGCCGAGGGATTGTTTGATTTGGGTAATGCTTATTACATGATGGGTCGATTATCCGAAGCGATCGCCAATTATAATAAATCTTTCTCTCAAGATCAAAAATTCTGGCCCGCGATTAACAACATTGGTTTAATTAATTATGAACAGGGTAATATCGATGGGGCAATTAAGCAATGGCGTACCTCTGTGAATATCGACAAGCAAGCGGCAGAGCCTTTATTAGCCCTAGCTGTGGCACTATACAATAAAGGCGACCGCCAACAAGCTCTGTCAATGGGAGAAACTGCACTGCGTATCGATCAGCGCTATGGTGATTTGGATTTCCTCAAGGAAAACCTCTGGGGTGAACGTCTGTTATCTGATACAAAACAATTCTTAGAATTGCCGGGTATTCAAGCTGCTCTACAGCAACAGGATAACTCGTCAGCACCCAGATAAGACATAATTACTAGTTCGTAATTCGTCATTAAAGGTTCTAGTTGCTAGAAATATCAATGACGAATTATGCTGACAACAGAGCCTAGAGGCAAAAATTAAAAATCTTTGCTTTTTGCCTTTTATGACATTGACACTTGCCGAGTACTATCATTACATAGTACATGTATACTAAATAAAACGAGAATTATTCGCCCAGTGAATGCTTTGGGCGAATATTCTTGACAGCAGTAGTCAAGGTTTAGTGTATATCTGTAGGGAGAAGGGCAATAATTTGTTCAACAAACTTTTGATGATCGACAACAGGTTTAGAGATGTAGCCATCTGCACCACTTTGCTTGAGGAAGTTCTCGCGATCGCCTTCCATCGCATGGGCTGTTACCAGAATAACAGGTAAGTTTGCTGTTTTCGGGTCGGATTTCAACATTTGTGTAATTTTGATTCCGTCAACAGATTGACCTTGGTAAACGCTTCTAGAAAGAGAGACATCCATCAAAATTAGGTCTGCTTCTCCCGACTGAGCAATCTTGATTACTTCTTCCACATTTTCGGTATGTTTCACATCCAAACCTCCCCGTTTGGTCAAAATTTTAGAAAACACACGAGCGTTAATCAGATCGTCTTCAACAATTAAAACGGTTTTCATGAGAATTTTATATATAGAGGTGAGGGAGGTAACAAGCTGACTAAAACTGTTGTCTAGCTCCTTTTTAATCATCAATTTGCATTCCTGTCATCAAGGATAATACTACTGCTATTTATCCTTTGACTATCAAGATTGTGTTAGGAATCTCATTTCATCCGTTATGCTGTGTTTGCTACAGTGTTTCATTCAAGCGACCTTTGTGTAATTAAATTTCAGGGAAAAAACTCATGGCAAAACAGTTAAACCTTCTCCCCACGGGACAGGTAATCACAACAGCCCTGCACACGGAGATGCAACGGTCTTATCTAGAATATGCCATGAGTGTGATTGTTGGGCGAGCCTTACCAGATGTGCGTGATGGCTTAAAACCAGTGCATCGGCGGATTTTATATGCCATGCATGAACTAGGTTTAACGCCAGATAGACCCTATCGTAAGTGCGCCCGTGTAGTCGGAGATGTGCTGGGTAAATATCATCCTCATGGTGATCAATCAGTTTATGATGCCTTAGTCAGGTTAGTACAAGAATTTTCCTGCCGCTATCCCTTACTAGCAGGACATGGCAACTTTGGTAGCGTCGATAATGATCCCCCAGCCGCCATGCGTTACACAGAAACGCGTCTCGCACCCATCAGCTATGAGGGTATGCTGGCAGAAATTGGCGAAGAAACTGTAGAATTTATTGGTAATTTTGATAATTCCCAACAAGAACCTACAGTATTACCTGCTCAGTTGCCTTTTCTCTTACTAAATGGCTGTTCTGGCATTGCTGTGGGGATGGCCACAAATATTCCCCCACATAACTTGGGAGAATTAGTTGATGGCTTAATTGCCTTAATCGACCAACCAGATTTGTCAGATGAAAAATTATGGCAGATAATTCCCGGCCCTGACTTTCCCACCGGAGGAGAAATCGTTGGTAATTCAGGGATTCGGGAAGCATACACCAGTGGTAAGGGGGGAATTTTGCTGCGGGGAGTCGCCAACCTGGAGGAGATTGCACCTACCAGGGGTAGTAAGCGACGGACAGCAATTATTATCACCGAATTGCCTTATCAAGTGAATAAGGCTGGTTGGATTGAAAAAGTAGCAGACTTAGTAAATCAAGGACGAATACAAGGCATTTCTGATCTGCGGGACGAAAGCGATCGCGAAGGAATGCGAGTAGTAATTGAACTCAAACGTGATACCAATCCCCAAGAACTTCTTCAGAATTTGTATCACCAAACCGCCTTACAAAGTAACTTTGGGGCGATTCTTTTGGCTTTGGTGGATGGACAACCCCGCCAGTTAAGCTTGCGCCAGATGTTGCAGGAGTTTTTGAAATTCCGAGAGCATACGCTCAACCGTCGCTATAGTTATGAGTTAGGTAAGGCGGAAAGTCGGTTGCATATCGTGACAGGTTTGCTCAAAGCACTGTCTCAACTGGATCAGGTAATTGAAATTTTGCGCCAGGCTGCTGATGGTAGTACGGCAAAAATTAGCTTATGTAGCCGACTGGAATTGAGTGAGGAACAAGGCGATGCTATTCTAGCGATGCCATTACGCCGCCTCACCAATTTAGAAAAGCACAACTTGCAACAAGAGTTTGAACAACTCAGCGAACAAATTGCTTTACTGCAAATATTACTGAGCGATCGCCGAGAATTACTGAAAACACTGAAAAAAGATTTGCGATCGCTAAAGCGCAAATATAACAATCCTCGGCGGACTAAGCTCTTAACTCACATTAGTCCAGAGTTACCTCAAAATAAAGGAGCAGAAAAAAGTAAAAGCAAAGCCGCCGCAGCCGAACTACAAAATTTACCAACAGCTGAACCCGCAGAAGAAATTAGCTTGGAGTCTACCAACAGGGGATATGTGCGTCGCCTACCGTTGTCAGGGAAAAAGTCAAAAGTTGAAAACGGGCTGCATGAGAATGACTTCATTATCCAAACCGATATTACTAATACACATAAAGAGTTGCTGGTAATTACCAGTGGCGGTAAAGTCTACCCTGTGAATGTGGGCGATATTCCCCCCACTACTGGGCGTTCGCCACGGGGAACACCACTGATTACCATGCTCACAAGTACTGCTCAAGGCGCACAAGAAGCCGTAACCAGTCGCCTGATCCTGCCAGAAAATTTGGAAACAAGACAGATGGTTTTGTTAACTAAGCAGGGACGGATTAAGCGCTTGTCTTTGGGAGAATTGACAAACCTAACTCGTCGAGGAATTACAATTTTGAAGCTTAAAGAAGATGATGAATTGTTATTTACTCAGTTAACTACCCCCAAAGACCATCTAATTTTAGCTAGTTCAGGTGGGCGCGTGTTAAAATTCCCCGCCAATGATGAACAACTACCAATTATGGGCCGGACGGCAATGGGTTTACAAGCATTCCGACTACTGAAACACCAGCAAATGGTTGGTTGTGTCACTGTGGCTGGAGAAGATAACCTGTTGCTGGTGACTGAAGAAGGATATGCAAAACGCCTGTCTGTAAGTAGTTTAAAACGGGCTAATCGGGGTGATTTAGGCACACAATCGCTGAAATTTGCCAGTAAAACTGATAAATTAGCCGGAATGGTCAAGGCGATCGCCTCTGGGGAAGTAGCACTGGTGACTAATAAAGAGCGTGTCGTGCGAATAGATGTGGAGACAGTGCCTATTTTGGGTAGAGATGGCAAGGGTGAAAGCATTCTTGATCTCAACCATGATGAAAAAATTATCACTGTTGCCGAAGTGCGATCGCATCACTAACAACAAAAAAATCGGCGGTCATCCCATCCTTTCGAGGAATAGGAGCATAATTGTCCGCCGATTTATGCAAAAAATATTTTCATTTTTAGTAAATCTATCTGAGGATAGATGCTTTTTTTTGGTATCAATTAATTAAAATAAAGTCAATATTTAGCAATGAAAATATAAATAAACATAGCAATCCTGAAAAAGTTTGTTATATTAGTTTACATAAGGCAATAATACTTCGTAAATCTAGTTTGGAGTGCCAACCATGACAAACGCAACAAACGCTACTAATCAGGTAACCACAGACCGCAACGCTTGGTCTTGGGGCTTTACACCTCAAGCAGAAATTTGGAACGGTCGCCTAGCGATGATTGGCTTTTTAGCAGCTGCACTAATTGAGTTGTTTTCTGGTCAAGGCTTCCTTCATTTCTGGGGAATTCTGTAAGTCTAACTATACAGAATTAGCTAGATAAAACAATAAATAAAAACCTGGTAGTACAGTTGACCACCAGGTTTTTAGTTGTTTGTCATTAGACAAATGTCTATAGCTAATGACTAATGACTACCGGATATACTCCTTAAGTACACTGTTACGATTTGGGTGACGCAACTTACGCAGAGCCTTAGCCTCAATTTGTCGAATCCGTTCGCGGGTGACATTGAAAATTTGGCCAATTTCCTCAAGGGTTTTCATGCGCCCATCATCCAAACCATAGCGGAGTCTAAGAACATCACGTTCACGAGGGCTAAGGCTATCCAGGACTTTTTCTAGATCTTCACGCAAAAGGTTTTTAGAAACCTGATCTTCTGGTGTTTCACCATCGGATTCAATAAAATCACCCAATCGAGAATCTTCTTCTTTACCGATAGGCGTTTCTAGTGAAATGGGCAACTGGGCAGATTTAGCAATAAACCGTAACTTCTCGATGGTCATTTCCATGCGAGTAGCGATTTCTTCTTCTGTGGGTTTGCGACCCATTTCTTGAGATAACAACTTGGTAGTTTTCTTGATCCGCGAGATGGTTTCGTAGAGATGAACCGGAAGGCGGATAGTACGGGATTGATCAGCGATCGCACGGGTGATTGCTTGCCGAATCCACCATGTAGCGTATGTAGAAAACTTATAACCTTTTTCGTGGTCAAACTTTTCTGCGGCGCGAATCAAACCGAGACTACCTTCTTGAATTAAGTCTTGGAAGGACAAGCCACGATTCATGTATTTCTTGGCAATTGACACCACAAGACGGAGGTTTGATTGCACCATCTTATCTTTTGCCCTGCGGCCAATGTGCAGGCGATAACGAAACGCTGGCAATGGCAGTTGTACTGCTTCTGCCCATTCGCTGTCACGAGGATCGCGTTCTAATTGCTCAGAAAGTCTCTCCCGCACCCTTTCTAATTCCAGCAAATCAGCAATTTTCCGCGCCAGTTCGATTTCTTCGTCTGCCCGCAACAGGCGAATTCGACCAATTTCTTGCAAATAAAGGCGAATCGAATCTTCGGTGTAATGCTTTTTCTTACTTTGTGTCCGACGACGCGATTTAGCGGCTTTTCCAGACTTTGCGTCGTCCTCATCAGACTGAGGTTCTAAAAATTCATCGTCGCCGTCATCGTTAATCAGCAAGTCCTCTTCTTCTTCTTCTTCTTCGATTAAGAGTTCTAACTCGAGCTCAGGCTGATTCATTATTTCTAGGTCAGGCTGATAAATGCTTTCGAGTACGTTGTTAGCCTGGTTCATGCCGCGTTCCTCATGCTCCTTGCAGAATCAATTACTCAAGATGGGTTTACTGCTCTTTTAAATATGAGCTAGTTAATCACCGAAAATAGGGTTTTAGGCTGATTTCCCTATGATATTTTCGGATTTTTTGGTGTGTGTGAAAAGTCGCAGTTGATGCCGACTTAACTCACATTAGTTAAAAGTTATCTGTATTGTCTTAGCACACAACTTTTAACTTGCTTGTCTAAAAAAGACTGGTCTTAATGAAAAAATCTACCACTCCATATAAATAAAATATGACTGTTGGCATATTTTCCTATAAAGACTGTTCCGATTGTAGCCTGTTTCACAGAAATTGCACTCTTTTTGTGTATTAATCATGATGCCTTTAAGTAAGGTAAAGCCACTATTATCAAAAAGATCTGGGAAATGGTAGTCATACCCTTAAATTTTCTCTAAAGCTTTTTGGAATTTTAGTGACATCCTCTTTAGATTGACAGAAAAGCATATTCACCCTTATACAGTTTTAGGTATGATGCAAAACATTAATTACCTAGAAACAATGCTTTTCATGTTAGCTTAGGCCAGAAATATTAATGCACCCATTTTTACAATTCCTTCATATATGAATCAGTTTTTAGGTTACACGGGGCTGACCACAGACTAAATCAAGCAATAATAGTGATGCTCCTCTCAATACATTTAACTGGATAAATGCCAAAGACCTGAACTAAGGAGTTGAGGCTATGGCGGCATCAGCCAAAAGGCGATCAATTGAGATTTGACTAATTTGGTCTTATTCACACATTAGCGCACTGCTGAGATTTCCACCCTATGAAACTTGACAAACTGTTCTTATTGTATCCACCGATATTTTAATCAATTCAGCAGAGATTTGACAGTTAAAATTACAGATATTTGCTTACTTAAGGCAAATCTTTATCGGATACAGGCAAAACAATCATCTTCACTCCTGTAAAACTGGAAGAGATTAGCAAGTTGCTATCTAGTGTTAGCAGGGAGAAGTTAAAATCTAAAACAGTTATATTGTCGCTGAAAAATCTATTTGCAAACTTAATTTGCGTAATTGAATTGTTAAATTTAATACTGCCACCCCAAGGAAAATATTGTGATTTTTTGATATTCAATCCTTAAGAAATTTAGCTAATGCAAATTTGTGGACAATATTGACATTTGCTATTCAAGCATAACAAATGCTTTTCTAACTTGTGCAAGTCATGAACTCAACACTTAGGAAGATGAATTGAATAACAGACAAATCTTGTTTTTGACATCACCCCGTCTTTCCTTTGTCAGGATAGGGGTTGGGGGTGAGGGTCTGTATTTTATTAAATCCGCATTCATTAGCTAGAAACCGAGAGACTTGAGATATACATCTCTATCACCCTCAAGCACTTTTTTAAGTATTCTTAATGAAAAGCTTGACAGCATTCTTTATTTATGCATTTACTCACCATAAAAAACTGATAGTTTTAGTAATCTAATGTTTATGTATTCTATCAAACAATTTTCACAGACTAAAATGCACAAAAAAATTTCCCCGGTATTTTTTCTGAATCTTTAACCGGGGAGTCTTGCCTAATTTAAATTAGTGTGGTATTCAATTGTTCTGCAAACTAGCAGGAAAATTGGGTGGCAGAATTACTTGGTCAACTGTGTGGACAACGCCATTTTTAGCTGGGATATCTGCCTGAGTTACCCTGGCATCATTAACGGTGATTGTATTGGTAGCATTATCGACATTGATAGTAACAGGGGTACCTTCAACTGTGTTGACTTCTCCTGATGTCAGTTGGCTAGAGGTAACTTGCCCAGGTACAACATGGTAGGCAAGTAACTTCGTTAATTCTTCTTTGTTTTCTGGCCGCAAGAGATTATCTAAAGTGCCGGCGGGTAAGGCAGCAAAGGCGGCGTCAGTAGGTGCAAAAACTGTGTAAGGCCCTGGGGTTGTCAATTGATCCTGTAAGCCTGCGGCTTCCACTGCCCGTGTTAAAGTTTGAAACTGTCCTTCTCTGGCGGCGGCTTGTGATAGTTCGGCTAAATTAAGGTCAGCAGTTGTTTCTGTACGCGTATCGGCAACAGGAGGAGCAGTAGCAGTTGGAGTTTCTGTGACAGGAGGCGCAGCCGGGGGGACTTCTGTCACAGTTCGAGGGGCGCAGGCCGATAGAGCAACTATGCTCCCTACACCAAGAATATTGAACAATGCTTTTGCTATTGTATTTTGACTGACTTTCATAGCTCTGAGTAAAGTCCTGTTAAGTAGGGAATTACTGACCATAGTCAATAATTTTATGGATATCGTTCCTCAGCCTAACGACGTAATTTATTAAACATCTAAATCAAGATGTATTTTTTGATAAATAAGTTTAATTAAGTTTTCAGAACACAGTAATTTACACCGATTCTTTGCTACAAAAGCATTTTGCTATATTTCTTACAATAATTTAATTTTCTAAATCAACTGACTTTTGTAAAAGTACATCCATCAGAAGAGATAAGATATAGTCTTTTAAATTTTTGCCTTGGTAGAGATACCTGATAAAAATCACAAAAAATAATGGGTAATTTTCTCACAATTACCCACCATAAATTAATTAGCAATTTCACTGCAAATTTTTAAATAGTGCAGAGAAAACTGATATTAGCTTGATATTAGATATCTAGATCAGTGAAGTTGAGTTTAGAGCCATAGGTTTCGATAAATTCGCGTCTTGGTGCCACACGATCGCCCATTAAAATTGTAAAAATACGATCAGCTTCGGCAGCGTCTTCGATTTCCACTTGCTTCATTTTGCGAGATTCTGGGTTCATGGTAGTGTCCCAGAGTTGTTGTGGCATCATTTCACCCAAACCTTTGAAGCGTTGGATGTTGTAGTTGGCATTACTGGGAAGAGTCCCCAGGTACTGTTGTAGTTCACGTTCGCTATAACAGTATTCATGATTGCGTCCCCGTTCTACTTTAAACAGTGGAGGACAGGCAATATATATAAAACCTTGTTCGATGAGCGATCGCTGATACCGATAGAAGAAAGTTAACAACAGTGTCCGGATATGGGCCCCATCGACGTCAGCGTCGGTCATGATGACGATCCGATGGTAACGCAATTGGGAAACATCGAATTCATCACCTTTTACGCCCAAACCCAAGGCTGTAATTAACGATTGAACTTCGTTATTTTTGTAGATTTTAGCGTCGTCAGTTTTTTCGATGTTCAGGATTTTACCACGTAGAGGCAAGATGGCTTGGGTACGGCGATCGCGTCCTTGTTTAGCACTACCACCCGCTGAGTCGCCTTCCACAATAAAGATTTCCGACTCGCTGGGGTCACGAGAACTGCAATCTGCTAACTTACCAGGTAATGGCGAAGATTCGAGAACAGATTTCCGTCGCACTAATTCCCGCGCATGACGGGCGGCTTCTGCGGCTTTAAAGGCTTGAATAGCTTTATCTAAAATCGAGTCAGCGATACCAGGATGAAATTCTAAGTACTCAGTCAGAACTTCTCCCACCAAAGAATCGACAATACCCCGAACTTCGGTGTTACCAAGCTTGGTTTTGGTTTGTCCTTCAAATTCAGGATCGGGGACTTTCACCGAAATGACTGCTGTTAAACCTTCGCGGACATGTTCGCCACTGAGGTTAGATTCATTTTCTTTAATTTTATTGCGCTTACGGGCGATCGCATTTAATGTCCGCGTCAGCACCGCCTTCAAACCTTCTAGGTGTGTACCACCATCAACGGTGCGAATATTATTGGCAAAACCCAGCACGTTATCTGTATACGCGTCAGTACACCACTGTAAAGAAACTTCTACTTGTACATTGTTGCGTTCTCCCTGCACATAAATAATTTCTTCATGCAGTGGTTGCTTCTCACGGTTCATGTAAGCAATGTACTCTTTGATGCCACCCTTGTATTCGTAGGTTTCTATCCTGGGTGTATCACTTTTGAGAAGTTCTAACCGATAATCGCCAAAGGTAATTTTGACGCCGGCATTTAGATATGCCAACTCCCGCAGGCGGCCCGATAAAGTAATGTAATCAAACTCAATGCTGTTAGTAAAGATTTGGGTATCTGGCTTAAACTTGACAGAAGTTCCGGTTCTCCCCTCTTTTTCTGGTTTGACTTGCAGTTCGGTAACAGGTAAACCTCGTTCATAACGCTGGACATGAACTTTGTGATCTCGCCAAACTGTGACTTCCACCATTTCCGACAGGGCGTTCACCACAGAAATACCCACCCCGTGTAATCCTCCAGAAACCTTGTAGCCACCACCGCCGAATTTTCCCCCAGCGTGGAGTACTGTTAATACAGTTTCTAAAGCCGATTTACCCGTTCGTGAGTGAGTATCGGTAGGAATACCCCGACCATCATCTGTTACAGTCACGGAACCATCGGCATTGATCTCTACCTCTATATGAGAGCAGTGACCTGCCAAAGCTTCATCAATAGAGTTATCTACCACCTCGTAAACTAAATGGTGGAGTCCTCGCGGCCCGGTGGTACCGATGTACATCCCTGGTCGTTTACGGACGGCTTCCAGACCTTCCAGAACTTGAATCTGATCGGCACTGTAACTGCTCGTCATGAAAATTCTCCTGATGCGTGGGTTTGAAATCGCCCAAAAACAAAAAAGTCTAAAACACACCAAGATTCTAACACAAAAGGCTTACTGGCGACTGTAGGGCATTTTTGGGAGAAGTTTACATAGGGGATGTATCCCCATAAGTTTTTTGAATTGATTGCCCCAGGATTTCAAATTTCATCAATGTGAAGGGTGGGGAGTAGGGAGTGGGGAATGGGGGAATACTTTGGGATACTATTATATATTTGTCATAAAAGTTAACTTCAAGAATGGTGGTAAAACCATTGCTTTTGCTAAGAGACATTAAAAAACTTCAAGATTCTAACACAAAAGGTTTACTGCCACCTGCAAGGCATTTTTATGAGAAGTTGATACAGGGGATGTTACCCGATAAAAGTTCAAGATACAAAGCAAAGAATCACAACTGACTACTGAGTTAATGACGAAATTGATTGTAATTTGTGGTGCTACTGCTACGGGTAAGTCAGGTTTGGCAGTGAATTTGGCTATTGGCGGGGATTCTGTAATTCTCAGCGCAGATTCGCGTCAAGTTTACCGTGAGTTTGATATTGGTACAGCCAAGCCCACATTGGCAGAACAGAAATTAGTCCCACATTATTTAATAGATATCTGCGAACCGACAAACACGATGACTGTGGCTGACTATCAAGAGCAAGCACAAAGTTTAATTACAGCGTTACCGGCTAATCCATTGTTGTTGGTTGGAGGTACTGGTTTATACATTCGTTCCATTGTTCAAGGGATGAAAATTCCCAAAGTTGCACCAGATAAGACATTGCGATCGCAGTTAGAATCTCTTGGTCAAAGTACACTTTATGGCATACTACAACAAGTAGATGCCATCGCAGCGCAAAAAATTCATCCTCATGATATTGTGCGAACCTTACGAGCATTAGAGGTATTTTATATTACTGGTAAGCCAATCTCTAAGCAACAAGGAGAAAACCCACCCAATTATCCGATTTTGCAAATTGGTTTAGATTGTGAACTAGACAAGCTAGAAAAACGTATTCACAAGCGTACTGAGCAAATGATAGCTGATGGCTTGGTGGCTGAGGTGGAATATCTTTGTCAAAAGTACGGTGCTGATTTACCTTTGTTGAATACTTTGGGATATCAAGAAATTAAGCAATATTTAGCTGGGGAAATTTCTTTGGATGAGGCGAAAAAATTAACAGTTTTACATACGCGACAATTTGCCAAGCGTCAGCGTACTTGGTTTCGGGCGTATCCGCAAATTGAGTGGTTTGATGCGGATGATCCTGATTTGTTGGAGAAGGTTCAAGGGCGAGTAGAAGAATTTTGTAATTCGCCCAATGACACAAAGTGTTTTTAATGGTTCGCAAGGTTACGTCCTGCGGTAAAAATAAGCCATACAGAGGTGTACGAGAAAGTAATCAAACTGTCCCAGGAAGTGGGATGGCTGCGCGGGTTCTTCCTTGAGAAGATCAAGGTAGCAATACCAGAGACGCTGTGTAAGACCATGATCGGGTTTAGTCCCGAATATCTTTGTGATATACCCAACGTGGCAACGACGAATGAGACGCGAAACGATGATGGTTGTTTTACTGAAGCTCCGGTTTCAGCGAAGCAAGCCGGAGTACTTCACAGAGTATCAGGATCTATGCCCATAGCGCGAAGTCTTTCTGCTAGCAGTTGGACGCGTTGTTCGGCTTGTTCTGCGCGTTGATGTTCTTGTTCTGCGCGTTGATGTTCTTGTTCTGCGCGTTCATCTCCAGTAGGTAAAACAGTTTTGTCTTGGTAGCACCAGCGTAACCATGTATCTTGTCTACCTTCAAATTCGCCTGACCACAAAGTGATACCTAAACCGACTTGTTCTAACCAAGTTTCTGACGTTTCAAAGTAGCGTCTTCCCCTGAGTTCATACACCCGCAGTATTTTTTCTCCTAATTGCTGCGTCGGATCATAGACAATGTAGTAACTCGCCCGCATATGCTCATAAATTCTTAGTTTTTTGCCTAGTTCATCGCCTTCTTTATTAGAGACAATTTCTAGTACAACTTCTGGGGGTTTACCAAAACGCCACACCATATAACAACGATTGTTTTTTTCCCACCAATTGTCGGGAACTTGGACATCTAAGCTCAGAAAAACGTCTGGTACAATTGCAGGCTGAAGGTCTGTATAGTAAATACCTACATTAGCTTCAGCTAACAAAATTTGGTTTTGTAAAGAACTGTAAAGAGAACCAACTAATAGGCGTTGTTGTTTGGCAGATGCGAAATTGTCCACAGGTGTATCATCTTCAGTGATTAGCTGGTTGGCATCTGGTATGTAGAAGTCATCTTCATTGATGAGAATTTGCTCAACCATGATTTTATCGACTATCTAAAAGCGTTACTTCTAGCTTAGTTGATTCGTAAACAAGCCTTATATTTTTAATTAGAGGCCATTCATATTTAACTTTTAGCTAAAGATAAATCCGGTGTCAGCCTTTGTAAAACTTGTTTAAATACCATTGCTGTCCAATCAATATCGGCTGCGGTGGTGTCACGTCCCAAGGTTATGCGAACTCCTCCTAAGGCAGCTTGTTGGGAATAACCCATTGCTAGAAGTATGGGACTGGGGCTAAGTTTACCACTGTGACAAGCAGAGCCAGCACTAATGCCAATACCAGCCAAATTCATTTGTCGTACTAAGGCTTTACCACTGAGTTTTTTACCGTCGGCGTGTTCTAAAGAGAAACTCAAGTGATGTGGTAAGCGATGCTGAAAATCTCCTGTGGGTATTAAACCAGGAATATCTGCTAACTGAGCAAACAAGCGATCGCGTAACTTAATTAATCGGGGCGTTTCTTGGGGTAGTTCTTGGGTGGCTAATTCTGCGGCTACTCCAAACCCGGCGATCGCAGGTACGGCTTGTGTCCCCGAACGTAATCCTCTTTCTTGTCCACCACCAGCTAATAAGGGTACTAAATCCACTCCAGGACGGACGTACAAAGCCCCAGCCCCTTGTGGCCCATATATTTTATGGCTAGAAAGGCTCAATAAGTCTACAGGGAGTTGTTGTACATCTATAGGTAAGCGTCCGCTGACTTGCACCGCATCGGTATGAAATAAAACCCCATGTGAACGCGCAATATTACCTAATTCGGTAATTGGTTGCACTGTGCCAATTTCACTTTGACCGTAAATTACAGACACTAAAACTGTATTATCTTGCAACGCTGTCTTTAAATCTAAGGGGTTGACTCTGCCTTTGCTATCTACCTCAAGGCGCGTCACTTCCCAACCCCACCTCTCCAATAACCGCGCAGGTTCAGTAATGGCGGAATGTTCCACACGGGAAATAATTATGTGTTGCGGCGCAGTATACAATCGGGCAACACCCATAATAGCAAGATTATCTGCTTCGGTTCCACCAGCCGTAAAAATAATTGATTCTGGATCAGCAGCATTAATTAAGCCTGCAACTTGCATTCTCGCTTGTTCCACAATTGTAGCTGCCCGTTGTCCCCACTCATGCAAACTAGAAGGATTGCCCCATTGTTGGTTGAGGACTGCTTGCATAGCTGCGATCGCCTCTGGGCGAGTGGGAGTAGTAGCGCTGTAATCTAGGTATATTTGCATATCACACACTGTCAACGAGTTAGAGGCGCTTAGGCTAGGGGCTAGTAACCTGATTTAATTGGGAACTGCTATACCTACTATTTTCAGCATATACAGAGCAGTTGGTAAATCCTGAAAACATCTGAATCATTCTGTATCAATGGGTGGATTTTTTCACACTATTTATCTGGCTATTTATCTACCAAATTTGGCATACTTCAGTTTGGCGAATATAAATGTGTTCATATCCCATCTATTTTTAGCAGATTACCGTGCATATTTTTCCTCAACGCAAGTATGTTTTTCTCTTCTTTTTGATAGTAGCGATCGCAGCTTGTCAAAGAGTCCAATCTTCTAGTCAACGGCTGGCCCCATTACCGCAAGATCCATTGGTTCAAGTTTATTTTAATCATTCTCAATCCTCAGAATACCAAGAACCTTATCGCCAGCAAACTCGCCCTGGGGATAACTTAGAACAGCAGATTATTGATGCTATTTCTCAAGCTAAGTCTACGGTGGATGTAGCAGTACAAGAATTACGGTTGCCAAAAATATCTCAAGCCCTAGCAAAGAAACACCAAGAGGGGATCAAAGTGAGAGTGATTTTAGAAGATAACTATAATCGCCCTTGGAGTAGCTTAACACCCGATGAAGTGCAAAAATTAGCTCCTAGAGAACAAGCACATTATCAAGAATTTGTTCAATTTGCCGACCTCAATCAAGATCATAAACTCAGCCAAGATGAAATTAATCAACGTGATGCCTTGGTTATTTTAAATAATGCCCAAGTACCCTGGATAGATGACAGAGCCGATGGTTCTGCTGGTAGTAATTTGATGCATCACAAATTTGTGATTGTCGATAATCGTTTGGTAATTAAAACTTCAGCTAATTTTACGTTGAGTGATGTCCACGGTGATTATACCAATCCGAGTAGTTTGGGCAATGCTAATAATTTTATGCAAATAGACAGTCCTGAACTAGCTGCCTTATTTACCGAAGAATTTAATATTATGTGGGGGGATGGCCCAGGAGGTAAGCCAGATAGTCGATTTGGTCTAAAAAAGCCATTGCGATCGCCTCAAATAATTACCTTAGGTGAAACTAAAATTACCATCTATTTTTCGCCTACTTCACCTACTCAACCTTGGAGTAAATCTAGCAATGGTTTAATTGGGAAAACTTTAGATGCTGCAACTAAATCTATTGATATGGCATTGTTTGTTTTTTCTGAACAGCGTCTTTCTAACATTTTAGAAACTCGTCATCAAAAAAATATCCCCATTCGGGCTTTAATTGATTCCCAATTTGCTTACCGTTACTATAGTGAAGGTTTAGACATGATGGGAGTGGCGCTAAGTAATAATTGTCAATATGACGTTGATAATAAGCCTTGGAAAAACCCTATTACTACCGTTGGCATACCTACCTTAGCTAAAGGTGATTTGTTACATCACAAATTTGCTGTCATCGATCAAAAAACTGTAATTGCTGGTTCTCACAATTGGTCAGCATCTGCCAATCATGGTAATGATGAAACAGTTTTAGTAATTGACAGTCCCACTGTTGCAGCCCATTATGTCCGCGAATTTGACCGTCTTTATGCTGATGCTAGACTAGGCGTACCGCCATCTGTTCAACAAAGAATTGCAGATGAGAAGAAACAGTGTCCTCAGATAGAAGCACCAACATCATTAATTAAACAGGTAAATATCAATACAGCAACTTTAGAAGAATTAATCACGCTTCCGGGTATTGGTCAGCAGTTAGCACAAAGGATAATCAATGCCCGTCAGCAGCAGAAATTTACATCTTTGGCAGATTTAACAAAAGTTCCGGGAATTAGCACCAGAATGACAGAAAAATGGCATGATTATATTAGTTGGTAATTAAATTATAGCAATTGTAATTTTTATTTCTAATTACAGAAAGAGGGAATTTAAATTTTACTTTCTGAGGATATACCCAAACAAGTTATCAGGAATAAGAGTGGGTTTATGCCTGACAAAATAAATGAATTACCACAAGAAATCAGAGAACAATTACCTGAACACGCCCAGCAGATTTTTGTGGCCGCATTCGATGCAGCCCAAAAAAATGGCATGAGCGAAGATGACGCCCGTGATGTTGCTTGGAATAGTGTCAGGAATGAATACGAACAAGAAAATGATGGTAAATGGCACAGAAAACCTGAAGATCCAGCCATCCACAACAAGTCAATTCAGTCTGGCGGTAAGTGAAGTACTCCGGCTTGCTTCGCTGAAACCGGAGCTTCAGTAAAACAACCA